>NZ_JBFUHY010000010.1:0-136080 GCF_056402155.1 Pseudomonas sp. P4_C1 | reverse complement strand
TGATCAACACCCATCACCACTTCTATCAAACCCTGACCCGCGCCTGGGCGCCGGTGGTCAATCAGCCGCTGTTCCCATGGCTGAAAACCCTGTACCCGGTCTGGGCACGCCTGACCCCGGAAAAGCTCGCCCTCGCCACCAAGGTCGCGTTGGCTGAATTGCTGCTGTCCGGTTGCACCACCGCGGCCGACCATCACTACCTGTTCCCGGAAGGTCTGGAAAACGCGATCGACGTGCAAGTCGAGAGCGTTCGCGAACTGGGCATGCGCGCCATGCTGACCCGCGGTTCCATGAGCCTCGGTGAAAAGGACGGTGGCCTGCCGCCGCAACAGACCGTACAGGAAGGCGAAGTGATCCTCGCCGACAGCCAGCGCCTGATCGCCGAGTACCACGAACGTGGTGACGGCGCGCAAATCCAGATCGCCCTGGCACCGTGCTCGCCGTTCTCGGTGACCCCGGAAATCATGTCGGCCAGTGCCGAACTGGCGAACAAACTCGACGTGCGCCTGCACACCCACCTGGCAGAAACCCTCGACGAAGAAGACTTCTGCCTGCAACGCTTCGGCCTGCGCACCGTGGACTATCTGGACAGTGTCGGCTGGCTCGGCCCGCGTACCTGGCTGGCCCATGGCATCCATTTCAACCCGGACGAAATCGCCCGCCTCGGCGGCGCCGGTACCGGTATTTGCCATTGCCCGAGTTCGAACATGCGCCTGGCCTCAGGCATCTGCCCGAGCATCGAGTTGACCGATGCCGGTGCCTTGCTGGGTTTGGGCGTGGACGGCTCGGCGTCCAACGATGCCTCGAACATGATGCTCGAAGCACGTCAGGCCCTGTACATCCAGCGCCTGCGCTACGGCGCCGAGAAGATCACCCCGGAGCGCGTGTTGGGTTGGGCGACCAAGGGTTCGGCGAGCCTGCTGGGCCGTACCGATATCGGCGAGTTGGCGGTGGGCAAGCAGGCTGACCTGGCGATGTTCAAACTCGATGAACTGCGCTTCTCCGGCAGCCATGATCCGGTCTCGGCACTGCTGCTGTGCGGCGCCGATCGCGCGGACCGGGTGATGGTCGGCGGCAAGTGGCGGGTGATCGATGGGCAGGTCGAAGGGCTGGATCTGAAGGGGTTGATTGCCGATCACAGCCAGGCGGCGCGGCAGTTGATTGCAGGGACCTGATACAACACCGATTAAAACTGTGGGAGCAAGCTCGCTCCCACATTGGTGTTGTGGAGGGTCAAGGCCATCTGGATTGGCGCACCAGTGGATGGCAGCCGTGCAAGGACATGCACTGTTATCGGACTTCAAGGACCTGTCGCGAGCCAGCTCGCGATGGCATCACCGCGGATTCACGTTTTGTTGTCTTGTTGGTCAGCAATTTGCATTGCCCTGTGCAAGCCCGAGAGCCCAGCCAACCTCACAACAAAATGGAGTTCCAATTCATGCACAACCGTCCGTTGAAGAAGCTGCTTTGCGCCGTTGCGGCGGCCATCGGCCTGAGCGCCGGTCTGACCGTCAGTGCCAACGAACCGCTGAAAGTCGGCTTCGTCTACATCGGCCCGATCGGCGACCACGGCTGGACGTATCAGCATGAACAAGGGCGCAAGGAACTCGCGGAAAAATTCGGCTCGCAGATCACCACCAACTACGTGGAAAACGTCGCTGAAGGCGCCGACGCCGAGCGGGTGATCCGCAACATGGCCAAGGACAAGTACGACCTGATCTTCACCACCTCCTTCGGCTACATGAACCCGACCGTGAAAGTCGCCAAACAGTTTCCCATGGTGACCTTCGAACACGCCACCGGCTACAAGCAGGACAAAAACCTCGGCACTTACCTGGCGCGCACTTACGAGGGCCGCTACGTCGGCGGCTTCCTCGCGGCGAAAATGACCAAGACCAAGAAGGTCGGCTACGTCGCCTCGTTCCCGATCCCGGAAGTGATCCGCGACATCAATGCCATCCAGTTGGCCCTGAACAAGTACAACCCCGGCACCGAGATCAAGGTGGTGTGGGTCAACTCATGGTTCGATCCGGGCAAGGAAGCGGATGCCGCCAACGCGCTGATCGACCAGGGTGTGGACGTGGTGTTCCAGCACACCGACAGCCCGGCGCCGATCCAGGCCGCCGAACGTCGCGGCGTGTATGCCGTGGGCTACGCTTCGGACATGGCGCACTTCGGGCCGAAAGCGGTGCTGACCTCCATCGTCAATGACTGGGGCCCACACTACGTTCAGGCAACCCAAAGTGTGATCGACCATGACTGGAAATCCCGGGACTATTGGGGTGGGTTGAAGGAAGGCACGGTTGAACTGCCGATCAGCGACCTGGTGCCGGCGATGGTGAAGAGCGAAGCCGAGCAGATCATCGCCGACATCAAGAGCGGTGCGCTGCAACTGTTCACCGGGCCAATCAAGGATCAGGCCGGAGTCGAAAAAATCCCGGCGGGCACGAGCGCGACCACGGCGGAACTGGCGTCGATGAATTACTACGTGGAAGGTATGAAGGCTGAGATGCCGAAGTAGTTTCCCGATACCGAAACACCGTCCCTGTGGGAGCGAGCTTGCTCGCGATAGCAGTAGAGCAGCCGACATCAATGTTGAATGTGCAGCCGTCATCGCGAGCAAGCTCGCTCCCACAATGGATTTCACTGTTTTAAAGGACTGCGCGTGAACAGCCTCCCCATCATCGACATCGCCCCGCTCTACTGCGACGACCCATCCGCCTGGCCAGCGGTGGCCGGGCAAATCGACCGCGCCTGCCGCGAGTGGGGTTTCTTCTACATCAAGGGTCATCCGATTTCAGCAACGCGCATCGACGCCCTGCTCGACCATGCCAAGCGCTTCTTCGCCCAACCCACCGCCGAAAAACTCCAGATCGACATCACCCAGACCCGTCACCACCGCGGCTACGGCGCCATCGCCACCGAGCAATTGGACCCAAGCAAACCCGGCGACCTCAAAGAAACCTTCGACATGGGCCTGCACCTGCCGGCCGGGCACCCTGACGTACTGGCGGAAAAACCCTTGCGCAGTCCCAATCGCCATCCGTCCATGCCCGGCTGGGAAGCGCTGACGGAGCAGCACTACGTCGACATGCAAGCTCTCGCACAAACGCTGTTGCGGGCGATGACCCTGGCGCTGGGGATTGAGCGCGATTTCTTCGACACACGCTTCAATGACCCGGTCAGCGTGCTACGGATGATCCATTACCCGCCGCGCCACACCGCCAGCGCCGAAGAGCAACAAGGTGCCGGCGCACACACCGACTACGGTTGCATTACCCTGCTCTATCAGGACGCCACCGGTGGCTTGCAGGTACGTAATGTCCAAGGCGAATGGATCGACGCACCGCCCATCGAAGGTACGTTCGTGGTCAACCTCGGCGACATGATGGCGCGCTGGAGCAACGACCGCTACCTGTCGACGCCGCACCGGGTGATCAGCCCGCTCGGCGTGGATCGTTATTCGATGCCGTTTTTCGCCGAGCCGCACCCGGATACCCGCATCGAATGCCTGCCCGGTTGTCAGGATGAACAACACCCGGCGAAATACCCGGCCACCACCTGCGCCGAGTTCCTGCTCTCGCGCTTCGCCGATACCTACGCTTATCGACGGGAACTGAAAGCGGTGTGATGAACCGCCTGGTCAGGTTTTACCAATTGTTCCGGCAACCCTCTGTAGAATGGCGACTATTGCACCTGATGAGAAAAGAATCATGTATGACTGGCTGAACGCCCTGCCCAAGGCAGAATTGCACCTGCACCTGGAAGGCTCGCTGGAACCCGAACTGTTGTTCGCCCTGGCCGAGCGCAACAAGATTGCCCTGCCATGGAACGACGTCGAAACCTTGCGCAAGGCGTATGCCTTCAACAACCTGCAGGAGTTCCTCGACCTGTATTACCGGGGTGCCGATGTGCTGCGCACATCCCAGGATTTCTATGACCTGACCTGGGCATACCTGCTGCGCTGTAAAGAGCAGAACGTGATTCACACCGAACCGTTCTTCGACCCGCAGACCCATACCGACCGTGGCATCCCGTTCGAAGTGGTGCTCAACGGTATCGCCGCCGCGCTCAAGGATGGCGAGCAGCAACTGGGTATCACCAGTGGTTTGATCCTGAGCTTCCTGCGCCATCTGAGCGAAGACCAAGCGCAGAAAACCCTCGACCAGGCGCTGCCGTTCCGCGATGCGTTCGTCGCCGTGGGCCTGGACAGTTCCGAGATGGGTCACCCGCCGAGCAAGTTCCAGCGCGTGTTCGACCGTGCCCGTGACGAAGGCTTCCTGACCGTCGCCCACGCCGGTGAAGAAGGCCCGCCCGAGTACATCTGGGAAGCCATCGACCTGCTGAAAATCCAGCGCATCGACCATGGCGTGCGCGCCATCGAAGACGAGCGCCTGATGCAGCGAATCATCGACGAGCAGATCCCGCTGACCGTATGCCCGTTGTCGAACACCAAGCTTTGCGTATTCGATCACATGTCACAGCACAACATTCTCGACATGCTGGAGCGCGGTGTAAAAGTGACCGTGAACTCCGATGACCCGGCGTACTTCGGCGGTTATGTCACCGAGAACTTCCATGCGCTGCACACCCACCTGGGCATGACCCAGGATCAGGCCAAACGCCTGGCGCAGAACAGCCTCGATGCGCGGTTGGTGAAACCCTAGGCAGCACCGCAAATCCAACTGCAGGAGCTGGCTTGCCAGCGAAGGCGCCCTCCCATTCACCAACAATGTTGAATGTGGCAACGGCTTCGCTGGCAAGCCAGCTCCTGCAGATTGGGAGCAAGGTTTTAAAGCGCCAATTCCAACTCGGCTTCCCCGGCAAAGCGATGGATCTCGCGTTGGCCGGCGGCCGTCACCTGCAAGGTTCGGGAATCGTTGGGCAGGCTCAGCCACCCCGACTGCATGAACAGCTGCAACAATGCCGCGCCCAGCGAGCCACCCATGTGCGGGCGTCTTTCGCTCCAGTCAGGGCATGCGCAGGCAACCCTGCCGTTGTGATGGGCCAGCGCCTGGATGAACACTCCCCGTGCCGCCAACCCAGTCGCGCCCTTGAGCGTGACCGTGACCCGCTGATCAATCTGTTCGATCCAGCCTGCCTCCAGCAGTCGCTGATACAGATCGGCGGACAGGGTGCCCCCCAAGTGATCGTCGCACAGTCGGGCACTCAGCAATGGCGAACGCACCGCCCGGGGTTTGGCCAGAGACGAATTGCGCTTGAATACGTCCGGAATATTCTGGGGTGCGCTGGCAAATGTCGCGCTGGCCAGTGCCTCGATTGCCGCCCCGACCTCGGGCGCGGCCAGGCGGAAGAAGCGTTTGCGACCGCGGTTTTCAACCCTCAACAGACCTCCTGCGGACAAACGCCCCAGGTGTGCACTGGCCGAAGACGGTGACAGGCCGGCCAGTAATGCCAACTCTTCGGTTGCTCGCGCCGAACCGTCGATCAAGGCCCACATCATTGCGCTGCGCTTTGGGTCAGCCAGCAATGTGGCGATCTGGCTGATGCAAGGTGCATGTTCCATGTATTCACTCCCTGTTGAATCGTTTCGTTTACTGCCCAGAAACATCTTGACCAGTAATGTGTCGTCAGCCAATCCGTGGAGACTGTCATAAACCCGGCGACGCCTTGCTCACTCATTTGCGCTGCCTGGCCGACACTGCGAAGGCCAGAAGGATGACCGTGCAGCCGGACCGACTCGAACGTGGACCCGCCAATGGGGGATCGACGCTACCTACATGATGAGGGCGCTAGTATATGCGGGTTGGTCGCGGGATCCTGTCCTCCGCCCCGCGTAGGTGCTGATAGTTCCTGAGAGAAATTTCTCTTTTTTCGTGCGACTAATGATCGATATCCGAAAAACCTGGAAATTGACTGCTCAAAAGTTCACATCGGCTGGCAAGCATTTCACGCAAGAGGTTCACCGGCTTACTCAATTGCGCGCGATGGGCGCACAACAGATTCAGCGGTGCGCGCTCACAGAGCAGCTCCGGCATCAGCACCTTCAAGCGACCGGCCAGTACATCGGCGGCGACATCCAGCCAGGACTTGTACGCGATCCCGGCGCCCGCCACGGCCCAAAGGCGAACGACATCGGCATCGTCACTGAAACGATCGCCGCTGACGGTCAGGCTGACTTCGCGTTTGCCGTCGTGAAAACTCCAGTGGTCGTGGACCCGGCTGCCGAGCATGTACAACAGGCAATTGTGCTGTGCCAGTTGCTCAAGATGCCGTGGCTCGCCATGACGAGCCAGATAGCCGGGAGCTGCGCACAACACCCGGCGGTTCTGCGGGGCGATGGGCAACGCCACCAGGCTGGAATCCTCCGGTTCACCGTAGCGCAGGGCAATGTCTACCGGTTGGCGAAACAGGTCGGCGATGCGATCCCCCAGCAGCAGGCGCACAGTCAGTTTCGGATGCTCGCGTTGAAACTCGTCGAGCCAGGGCAGCAGCAGGTTGCGGCCAAAGTCCGATGGCGCCGACAGTTGCAGAACCCCGCTGACCTGGTCCTGACCACTGGCCAGCAATCGCCGGCCCTCGTCTAGATTGCTCAGGGCCGCGCGAGCGTATTCGAGAAAGCCCTCGCCTTCGGCGGTCAAGCGCAGGCTGCGGGTCGAACGGGCCAACAAGCGGGCGCCGAGCTGTTGTTCTATGCGTTTGAGCGCTGCGCTGGCCACCGCCGCCGACATGTCCATGCCCCGTGCGGCGGCGGACAGACTGCCCAGGTCCGCCGCCCGGACAAACAACTGCAAGTCATCGAAACGCAGCATTAAAAAGCACCTATTATCAAAAAAATATTGAAAGAGACTGCTCTTTTAGCCGGTTTTATCTTCAGGAGAAATAGCCAATCATCTCCCCCATCGCATCGCTTCTTTATTAGTGTTCAGGAGTCGCCCATGAAAGCCATTGCCTATTACGCCTCGTTGCCGATCAGTGACGACAAGGCTCTGCAAGACATCGAGCTGCCGGAGCCGGTTGCCGGCCCCCGCGACTTGCTGGTGGAAGTCAAAGCCATCTCGGTCAACCCGGTGGACACCAAGGTGCGCCAGAACGTCCAGCCCGAAGATGGCGCGGCCAAAGTGTTGGGTTGGGATGTGGCCGGCGTGGTCAAGGCGGTGGGCAGTGAGGTGACGCTGTTCCAGGCTGGCGACAAGGTGTTTTACGCCGGCTCCATCGCGCGTGCGGGTGGCAACAGCGAGTTGCATGTGGTGGACGAGCGCATCGTCGGCCGCATGCCGAGGACACTCGGGTTCGCCGAAGCCGCTGCCCTGCCGCTCACCGCGATCACGGCGTGGGAACTGTTGTTCGAACGCCTGCAAGTACGCGAAGGCAAAACCGATGAAGGCCAGAGCCTGTTGATCGTCGGCGCGGCGGGTGGCGTGGGTTCGATTCTTACGCAGCTCGCTCACCAACTGACGGCCCTGAAAGTCATCGGCAGCGCTTCGCGTGCGCAGACCCAAAGCTGGGTGAAGGAACTGGGTGCCGATCTGGTGATCGACCATAGCCAGCCACTGAGCGAAGCACTCAAGCGTGCCGGCGTGGATCAGGTCACCCACGTCGCCAGCCTGACCCAGACCGACCAGCACCTGGACCAACTGGTCGAGGCATTGGCGCCCCAGGGCAAGCTGGCGCTGATCGATGACCCCAAGGCCCTGGACGTGACCAAGCTCAAGCGCAAGAGCCTGTCACTGCACTGGGAGTTCATGTACACCCGTTCGCTGTTTGAAACCGCGGACATGATCGAGCAGCACAACCTGCTCAATCGCGTCGCCTGGCTGATCGATGCCGGGACCCTGAAAACCACGGTGGGCGAACACTTCGGCACGATCAATGCGGCCAATTTGCGCCGTGCCCATGCCCTGCTGGAGAGCGGCAAAGCCAAGGGCAAGATTGTGCTGGAAGGGTTCCGAGGCGCTGAAAAAAGCCATCGCTGATTTCATGTTTTCCGTCGGCGACCGGGTAGTTCCGGTCGCCGACAATCCCTGCGGGCACCCTCGAAAGTCGTGTTTTTTTTAGTTACAAACCGTCAGTCCGACAGTTGATCCTTGTCACAATGGTGCTCGAATTCGGGACTACAATCGAATCTCCTGCGAGGCAGTCTTTTGCGTAACGTCTTTTACGAGACATCTTTTACAAGACATCTTTTACAAGACATCTTTTACAAGAGGAGTTCGGCTATGAAGATCCTGATAAAAGAACTGGCAAAGTCCCAGTGGCAAGTTCGCTTGGATCAACATGCTGTGACGTTCCGCAGCGAAGCAGAAGCTCGCGCTTTCACGCGTACTCTTGAAGCCCGCATCCAGGCCCCTCACCAGATTCCCGTCCTCCACCCGCAGCGTGCGGCCGGCTGACTCCGGTCTCAAACCTGGGCTTGCGCCAGCGCCCGGGCATTTTGCAAACGCCGGGTGAGCAATGCCGCGCCCACCACCAGAATTCCACACAGGCTGATGACCATCGCCATCGGCACGGCGCTGCCGTCGTGCAGCACGCCCACCAGCGCAGAGGCACCGGCAGCCACGCTGAATTGCAGGCAACCGAGCAGCGCCGACGCGCTGCCGGCCCGTCCACCCTGCCCGCTCATCGCACAGGCCGCTGCGTTGGGACTGATGCAACCGAGGCTGGCGATACAGATGAACAATGGAATCAGCAGCGGCCACAGGTGTGCCGGGTGCAGAGAGCTGACAGCGAGCAGGGTCAAACCGGCCGCCAGATAAACCCACACCGCGCGCACCAGCAAGAAGGCCGGACCACGTTTGGCCAGCAACCGCGCATTAACCTGTGCCACCAGAATGAAGCCCGCCGCATTGGTGCCGAACAGCCAGCCAAAATGCTCGGCCGGAACGCCGTAGAGCTTGATGATGATAAAGGGTGAACCGGCGATGTAGGCAAACATCCCGGCGATGGCGATACCCCCGGTCAAGGCATGGCCGAGGAACACCGGGTCGGCTAGCAACCGACCGTACTGACGCAGCGCACCCGATAGCGGCTGACGCGGTATGTGGGCCGGCAAGCTTTCCGGCAATCCCGTCGCAACCGCCAGCCCCGCCAGCGCACTGAAAACGGTCAAGGCCAGGAAGATCGACTGCCAGCCTGTCGTGTTGACCAGCAACCCACCCAGCAATGGCGCGAGGATCGGCGCCAGCCCCATCACCAGCATCAACTGCGAAAAGACTTTCGCCGAACCCACCGCATCACACTTGTCGCTGACCACCGCCCGGGAAATCACCATCCCCGCGCAGCCGCCCAACGCCTGGACGAAACGCGCGCCGATCAGCCATTCCAGATTCGGCGCATAGGCGCACGCCACGGAGGCAACGGTGAACAGGCCGACACCGGTGAGCAACGGAATGCGTCGCCCGAAACGATCCGCCACCGGACCATAGGCCAACTGACCGATGGACAAGCCGAGGAAGTACGCCGCCAACGTCATCTGAACGTGATTTTCGTCCGTCCCGAAAGCCAGGGCCATGGCCGGGAAGGCTGGCAGATAGAAGTCGATCGCCAGCGGACCGAAAGCGCTCAAGGCGCCAAGTATCAGAATGGTACGCAAGTTCATCAGGCATCCAGTGGGGCAGAAGTCGGCAGCCCGACAGTCTAGCCGCGCATGGACGCCTTGAACATTCCAGTAGCTCGCTAACTATCAAATTCAGGCCAGTTTGACGCCGTAACCCTCTTCGCTGATCACCTCGATCACCTGCTCGGCGGTCAGCGCACTTTCGACACCGACCTCCCTGGCCGCCAGATCGACCCGCACACTGGCCGCCGGGTCTTTGGCCTGGACCGCTTGGGTGATGGCCTTGACGCAGTGACCACAAGACATGCCTTCAACGCTGAACACTTGCATGGGATGATTCCTTTTCCGAGGGTTGAGCCCAGTTTCGAGCTTGCCACCATGGCAAGGTCAAGTTCTGCAGTTAGCTGCCGGGCTGGCAATCGTTGCCGGGCTCGGCCAAGCTGCGTCCATCAATGACTCGAACTCAGGAGATTCAGCCATGCGCTGGTCGGTTTTCAGCCTGTTTGGCTTTCTCAGCCTTTTCGCCGCCGTGCCTTCGGTCAATGCTGCCGGTCAGGATTATGGCGTGCTGATCATTTCCCGCGAGCGCCTGGAAGTCGCGACCAGTTGCGAAATCGGTGTGTACATCCAGGATCAATTGGCGGCACGGCTGTTTCAGGAGCAGAGCACCTCGTTCAACCTGCCGCCGGGCATCGTCTCGCTGCGCCTTAAGCTGCTGCCGGGCCAGGTGCCGGGTTGCAATCCGGGCATGCTCGCCCCGGGTTCGCAGGACATCCAGCTCAAGGCCGGGGATGTGCTGAAGTACCGGATCGCGATGACACAGGAAGGGATGTACCTCAAACGCGCCGGTCTCGGTTACTGACACACACACCTTGTGGGAGCGAGCTTGCTCGCGATTAGGCCGTTACATTCAACAACTCTGTTGACTGATACTCCGCTATCGCGAGCAAGCTCGCTCCCACAGGGGATCAGCGGCACGTTTAAGATTGGCACTTGACCTTGCCAACATGGCAAGGTTGATCCTGTGGTCATCTACTACAGGGAGTGCGACCGATGTCCGAATCCACCACGTTCGACCTGCCGATTGCCGGTATGACCTGCGCCAGTTGCGCCGGGCGTGTCGAGCGCGCCTTGAGCAAAGTCATTGGCGCCAGTGCCGTCAGCGTCAACCTTGCCACTGAACAGGCGCGGGTGCAGGCACCCAGCGACAGCTTGCCTGCCTTGATGGATGCCGTGGCCAAGGCCGGCTACAGCGTGCCGCAGCACAGCCTGGAACTGAGCATCGACGGTATGACCTGTGCGTCCTGCGTCGGTCGGGTCGAGCGTGCGCTGGGCAAGGTTGCCGGAGTGAAAAGCGTCAGCGTCAACCTGGCCAACGAACGCGCCCACCTTGAACTGCTCGGCCAGATCGATCCGCAATCCTTGATCGCCGCAGTGACCAAGGCTGGCTACAGCGCCAGCGTCTGGGAAGCCGAACACCCGCCAACCGACAATCAGCAACAGCGCCTGCATCGCGAACGCCAGGCCTTGATCATCGCCATCGCCCTCGCCTTGCCGCTGGTATTGCCGATGCTGCTACAGCCCTTCGGCGTGCACTGGATGCTCCCGGCTTGGGCGCAGTTCGCCTTGGCCACGCCGGTGCAATTCATCTTCGGCGCACGGTTTTACGTCGCCGCGTGGAAAGCCGTGCGCGCCGGGGCCGGCAACATGGACCTGCTGGTCGCCCTGGGCACCAGCGCCGGGTATGGCTTGAGCCTGTACGAATGGGCCACCGCTGCCGGGCGCATGCCGCACCTGTATTTCGAAGCCTCGGCGGTGGTGATCGCCCTGGTGCTGCTGGGCAAGTACCTGGAAAGCCGCGCCAAGCGCCAGACCGCCAGCGCCATCCGTGCCCTCGAAGCCTTGCGCCCGGAACGGGCGATTCGGGTGATCGATGGCCACGAGCAAGACGTCGCCATCAGCGCCCTGCGCCTCGATGACCTGGTGATGGTCAAACCCGGCGAACGTTTCCCGGTGGACGGCGTAGTGGTTGAAGGCCAGAGCCATGCCGACGAAGCGCTGATCAGCGGCGAGAGCCTGCCGGTGCCCAAGCAGCCCGGCGACAAAGTCACCGGTGGCGCGATCAATGGCGAAGGCCGGTTGCTGGTGCGTACCCAGGCCCTCGGTGCGGAAACCGTGCTGGCTCGGATCATCCGCTTGGTGGAAGACGCCCAGGCCGCAAAAGCGCCGATCCAGAAACTGGTGGATAAAGTCAGCCAGGTGTTCGTGCCCACCGTGCTGCTGATTGCCTTGGCCACCCTGATCGGCTGGTGGCTGTACGGCGCGCCGATGGAAACCGCGCTGATCAACGCCGTGGCAGTGCTGGTGATCGCCTGCCCTTGCGCACTGGGCCTGGCCACACCGACGGCGATCATGGCCGGCACCGGCGTGGCGGCACGCTACGGGATTCTGATCAAGGACGCCGAAGCACTGGAGCGTGCCCATGAAGTCAGCGCAGTGGTGTTCGACAAGACCGGCACCCTGACCTCCGGTGCCCCGCGCATCGCTCATCTGAGTGCCGTCAATGGTGATGAGGCGAGCCTGCTGGAACTGGCCGGCGCCCTGCAACGCGGCAGTGAGCATCCGTTGGCCAAGGCCGTTCTGGATGCCTGTACCGAGCGTGGATTGAAGGTGGCCAATGTCAGCGACAGCCAGTCCCTGACCGGGCGCGGCATCGCCGGCAGCCTCGAAGGGCGTCGCCTGGCGCTGGGCAATCGTCGCCTGCTGGAAGACAGCAGCTTGAGCGCCGGACCGTTGGCCGACTCGGCGACCGCGTGGGAAAAAGAAGGCCGGACCTTGTCCTGGCTGATCGAAYAATCCCCCGAACCTCACGTGTTGGGCCTGTTCGCCTTCGGTGACACCCTCAAGCCCGGCGCGCTGCAGGCAGTACAACAACTGAGCGCACGAAACATCAGCAGCCACCTGCTGACCGGCGACAATCGCGGCAGCGCCAACGTAGTGGCCGAGGCCCTGGGCATCCACGATGTGCATGCCGAAGTGCTGCCGGCAGACAAAGCCGCCACGGTCGCCGCACTGAAACAAACCCGCGTGGTGGCGATGGTCGGCGACGGCATCAACGACGCCCCGGCACTGGCCGCCGCCGACATCGGCATCGCCATGGGGGGCGGCACCGACGTCGCCATGCACGCGGCCGGCATCACCCTGATGCGCGGCGATCCGCGAATGGTGCCGGCCGCATTGGAGATTAGCCGCAAGACCTACGCCAAGATTCGCCAGAACCTGTTCTGGGCGTTCGTCTATAACCTGATCGGCATTCCATTGGCGGCATTCGGCCTCCTCAACCCGGTGTTGGCCGGTGCGGCCATGGCATTGTCGAGCGTCAGCGTGGTGAGCAATGCGCTACTGTTGAAAACCTGGAACCCCAAGGACCTGGAGGACAACCGATGAACATCGGCCAAGCGGCCCGCCACAGCGGCCTGAGCGCAAAGATGATCCGTTATTACGAATCCATCGGCCTGCTCAAGGCGGCCCATCGCACCGACAGCGGTTATCGGGTGTACGGCGATGACGACCTGCACACGCTGGCGTTCATCAAACGCTCGCGGGACCTGGGGTTTTCCCTGGAAGAAGTCGGCAAGTTGCTGACCCTCTGGCAAGACCGCCAGCGCGCCAGCGCCGATGTGAAAGCGTTGGCCCGCCAGCACATCGATGAGTTGAACCAGAAGATCCGTGAACTCGGCCAGTTGCGCGACACCTTGCAGGACCTGGTTGAGCACTGCCAGGGCGATCATCGGCCGGATTGTCCGATTCTGAAGAATCTGGAGTCGGGGTGTTGCAACACTGCGCCCCCATCGTGATAGCAGGACACCGCAAAACCCTGTGGGAGCGAGCTTGCTCCGGGCGGCGTTCCGACGATGAGGCCATTACATTCAACATCCATTTTGTCTGTTCTACCGCCATCGCGAGCAAGCTCGCTCCCACAGGTATTGTGTCTGTCACATCGAATCTGTTGCGCACAAAAAACCCGGCCGAAGCCGGGTTTTTCTTTAGCCGATCACTGCATCCACGGTGGAGGCGGTTCTTCGGTCTTGCCCGGCGGAGCATCGTCCGCCGCGCGTACGGCTTGCTTGCGCTCTTCATCCAGGCGTGCGGCCTCGATTTCGCGCATGATTCCGCCCACGTCAGCCAGCTCTTCCGTGTCGGCGAACTCGCCGGTCAGGACACTGGCCGGGTGCAAGGTGCCGGCCTCGTACAAGGCCCACATTTCCTTGGCGTACTTGGTCTTCTTCAACTCCGGCGCAAAGCGACCGAAGTAGGACGCCATGTTGCCCACATCCCGCTCCAGCATGCTGAACGCGTGGTTGTTGCCCGCCGCATCCACCGCTTGCGGCAGGTCGATGATCACCGGGCCGGTCGGCGTCAGCAGCACGTTGAACTCGGACAGGTCGCCATGCACCAGGCCGGTACACAGCATCAGCACGATCTGGGAAATCAGAAACGCGTGATATTCGCGGGCCTGATCCGGCTCCAGCACCACATCGTTCAGACGCGGCGCGGCATCACCGTACTCGTCGGCCACCAGCTCCATGAGCAGTACGCCTTCGAGGAAGTCGAACGGCTTGGGCACCCGCACACCGGCATTGGCCAGGCGGAACAGCGCCGCCACTTCGGCGTTCTGCCAGGCGTCTTCGGTTTCCTTGCGGCCAAACTTGGATCCTTTGGCCATCGCCCGGGCCTGACGGCTGTTGCGCACCTTGCGGCCTTCCTGGTATTCGGCCGCCTGACGGAAACTGCGTTTATTCGCCTCCTTGTAGACTTTCGCGCAACGTAACTGGTTGCCGCAGCGCACCACATAAACAGCTGCTTCTTTACCACTCATGAGTGGGCGCAGCACCTCGTCGACCAGACCGTCCTCGATCAGGGGTTCAATGCGTTTTGGAGTCTTCATCAGCTTTTATTGTGGGTCCTTTATTACCAAACACGCGAAAGTCATTCGTTATACGGCAATCCACCCACGGGGGGGAGGGGTTACCGACTTATGAGTATTGCACAAGCACACAATGTGCCGATTTCATCAGGAAAACCGACGACCGTCACGGGTCGCTCCAGATCATAGCCGAGCCTGCGTCAATTGTTGTGCAAGGGCATTGAGGGCAATTGCGACAGAAACTGACACCACCTTCATACCTTCCGTAGGATTTTTCCCGGCAGGCCTCAATTTCCTCCAATAACAGCCGAAGTCCTTAGTGACAAAAGTGATTTGTCCGACAATCGCTGCCACAACAAAAGCGATGCCGCACTCAAGGACCCGGGTTGACCAAGAACGTTTACGGCTGCCAATAAACCGCGAGTCATCTGCACTGCGTGGGCCTACAAGAAAATCTGGAGCGCGGATGAACATCAAACAGAAGTTGACCTGGGCGTTTGCAATCATCGCCTGCCTGCCCGTGGTGCTGGTCGCCACCCTCGTTGTGCTGAACCTGCGCAGTGATGCCAGGGACGAATTCATCGACGGCAGTGCCCGCGAGATTCGTCAGGTCAGCAACGCCATGCAATTGTTCTTTGACGGCATCAGCCAGAACGTCGATTACCTGGCCAAACAACCGCTGATCCGAAACTCCGACGACAGCCTCAAGACTTACATGGCCGCCAACGCCGAGAGCGTCCCCCAGGGCGAGGCTGACAAAAAAGTCTTCACCCTGCTCCAGGACCTGGGCAACAGCCACCCGGCCTACGCCTACGCCATCCTCGGCACGGCGGCGGGCGGCTACGTGTCGTGGCCGGATGATCCGAAGTTGAACAATTACGACCCGCGCCAGCGCCCCTGGTACAAGGCCGCCCAGGCCAAACCGGGCAAGCCGTTCCGTACCGAGGCCTATTACTGGGCCCAGGATGACGCGACCTACGTCAGCACCGTGCGCACCATCGACAACAAATTGGGCACCAACGGCGGCGTGGTCAGCATCGACGTTACACTCAAGCAGCTCACCGAGATCGTCAAACAGATCAAGCTCGGTGAAACCGGCTACCTGATGCTGCTGGAAAACACCGGAATGGTGCTGGTGGATCCGAAACAACCGGAACACAACTTCAAACCGCTGAATAGCCTTGGCGACGGCTACGCGCAACTGGCCAAGGCCGGCAAGGGCCTGGTGGAAGTGGAGCTCAACGGTGAGCGCTACATGGCCAACGTCTGGCCGTCAGAGCAACTGGGCTGGACCTTCATCGGCCTGATCAAACAGAACGACGTGATGAGCTCCGCGACCCAGCTGACCTGGTTGATCGCCATCATCGCCGCCGTTCTGGCCGTCATCTTCGCCATCGTCGGCGCCAGTTTTGCCAGCCTCATCGTACGCCCGATCCGCAGCGTGGCCAGCGGCCTGGAAGGCATCGCCCAGGGCGAAGGCGACCTGACCCAGAACCTGCAAATCCGTGGCAACGATGAAACCGCGCAACTGGCCAACTGGTTCAACCAGTTCCTGGCCGCCATTCGCAACCTGATCCAGAACATCGGCGGTGCGGCAGGCAAGATCCTCGCCACGTCCAAGAGTTCGACCCAGGTCTCCAGCGACATGGCCGAAGCCGCCGGACGCCAGCGTGAAGCGGTGGACATGGTCTCCACGGCGTTCCACGAAATGGTCGCCACCGCCAACGAAGTCGCACGTTCTTGCAGCCAGGCAGCGGAATCCGCCGACAGTGGCCAGCGCCAGGCACGTGAAGGTCAGCAACAGATCGATGCGGCGGTGAACAGTGTCGATCGCCTGAGCCAGGAAATCGAACAATCGGCCCAGTCGATGCAACAACTCGAACGTGACAGCAACGACATTCAGTCGATCCTGGGGACCATCCGTTCGATCGCCGAACAGACCAACCTGCTGGCGCTGAACGCCGCAATCGAAGCGGCCCGGGCCGGTGAACAAGGTCGCGGTTTTGCCGTGGTGGCCGATGAAGTGCGGGCCCTGGCCAAGCGCACGGCCGACTCCACGGCGGAAATCGACGGGCTGCTGGGCAACCTGGCCAAACGCACCAGCCAGGTGACCCAGCAGATGCACGCCAGCCTGGAAGTGTCCCAGCAATCGGTGACGCGCATCGGCGAGGCGCGCAACAGCTTCGGGCAGATCCGCGAGTCGGTGGACGTGATCCGCGACATGAACACCCAGATCGCCACGGCGGCGGAACAACAGCATCAAGTGGCCGAAGACATCAATCGGCACATCAGCCAGATCCATGGCGATGCGCAACTGGTGGCAGAGTTGGCCAACTCGGCGCGCCTGGATTCCCAGAGCCTGGCCGGGTTGTCCAGTGAGCTGGACGGGTTGGTGCGCAGGTTCCGTACCTGATTCGCAAAATCACCACTAAACCCTGTAGGAGCGAGCCTGCTCGCGATGGCGGCATATCAGTCAACATAGATGTTGAAGCTGATGGCCCCATCGCGAGCAAGCTCGCTCCCACAAGGTTTCAGTGTCGTTCACATAATCTGAGCCAGGCAAAAAACCTGTGGGAGCGCCTCCACATTTTTTTGTGTTCAACGTTCGATAATGGCGGTCACCCCCTGCCCACCCGCAGCGCAAATCGAAATCAGCCCCCGCCCCTTGCCCGCCGCATCCAGCAACTTCGCCAGGTTGGCGACGATGCGCCCGCCGGTGGCGGCAAACGGGTGCCCCGCCGCCAGTGAACTGCCTTTGACGTTGAGTCGGCGGCGGTCAATCGAGCCCAACGGCGCATCGAGGCCGAGACGGGTTTTGCAATATTGCGGATCTTCCCAGGCCTTCAACGTGCACAGCACTTGCGCGGCGAAGGCTTCGTGAATTTCGTAGTAGTCGAAATCCTGCAAGGTCAGACCATTGCGCGCCAGCAAGCGCGGTACGGCGTAGACCGGCGCCATCAACAAGCCTTCGGCGCCGTTGACGAAATCCACCGCAGCCGCCTCGCCGTCGTGCCAGTAGGCAAGAATCGGTAACCCGCGCTCCTTGGCCCATTCCTCACTGCCCAATAGCACCAGTGACGCACCATCGGTCAGTGGTGTGGAGTTGCCTGCGGTCAGGGTGCCCCTTGCGCTTTTCTCGTAGGCTGGCTTGAGCACGGCGAGCTTTTCCAGCGTGGAGTCCGGGCGCAGGTTGTTGTCGCGGGTCAGGCCCAGGAACGGTGTCATCAGGTCGTTGTGCCAGCCTTCGGCGAAGGACGCGGCCAGTTTCTGATGGCTCTCGAGCGCCAGTTGATCCTGTGCTTCGCGCGGGATGTTCCAGGTCTGGGCCATCAGTTCGCAATGCTGGCCCATGGACAACCCGGTGCGCGGCTCGCCGTTGCGCGGGAATTCGGGGATCAGATGTCTGGGGCGCAATTGCAGGAAGGTTTTCAGTTTGTCGCCGGTGGTTTTCGCGCGGTTGGCTTGCAGGAGGATTTTGCGCAGGCCCTCGCTGACGCTGATCGGCGCATCCGAGGTGGTGTCCACACCACCGGCAATGCCGCAGTCGATCTGGCCCAGGGCAATCTTGTTCGCCACCAGCAACGCTGCCTCCAGCCCAGTACCGCACGCCTGCTGGATGTCATAGGCCGGGGTGGTGGGCGAAAGCCGCGAACCGAGTACGCACTCGCGTGTGAGGTTCATGTCCCGCGACAACTTGAGCACGGCCCCGGCGACCACTTCGCCGATGCGCTGGCCGTGCAGGTTGTAACGTTCGATCAGACCTTCGAGGGCGACGGTGAGCATCACCTGGTTACTGGCGGTGGCGTAGGGGCCGTTGGAGCGGGCGAAGGGAATCCGGTTACCACCGATGATCGCCACGCGGCGCAGTTGGGTCATGAAAAGCTCCTGGTGAATGATTCAAATCGAAAACCGCCCCTGTAGGAGCGAGCCTGCTCGCGATGGCGGCCTGTCAGCTACATTGATGGCGACTGACTTATCGCCATCGCGAGCAGGCTCGCTCCTACAATGTAACCAAGCGTAGGCCTTATCTCGTGGATCGAATGACTGATCGCCGTTCGTGATCCACACTTTGAACCCCAGCTGCTGGAGCGCGTTCCATGTCTGACCGCTATATCGACTTCGCCAATTCGTCCATCGGCCATCGTCTGGTCGGCGCTCTGGGGCTGCCGGCGCCGACCAGACTGGAGCGCTGGCAAGCAGGCCGACTTCGACCCGTGGAAGGTGCGTTGCTGATCGGCGGTGGGCCGTTGACGGAACACGTCAGCGCCTTCGCCAACCGCCTGACCGACGCGATCTACAGCTACGGCACCGAGCCTTCGATGGCCACGGCCTGGATTCCCGACCATGGACCGAAACTCAAGGCTGTGGTGTTCGACGCCAGTGATCTGCTGCACACCGATCAGCTCAAGCAACTGCGCGAGTTTTTCCAGCCGCTGATGAGGAACCTCGATCACTGCGCGCACCTGGTGATTCTCGGACGCGATCCACAAACCTTGCGCGACCCGTTCGCCGCCAGTGCGCAGCGTGCCCTGGAAGGTTTCAGCCGTTCACTGGCCAAGGAGATGCGCAACGGCGGCACCCTGCAATTGATCCATGTCGGCGAAGGTGCCGAGACACAACTGGAAGGCCCGCTGCGGTTTTTCCTCTCGCCGAAAAGCGCCTTCGTGTCCGGGCAGGTCATTCGCTTGAATCCGTGCGCGACGCCAGTCACCGACTGGACACGCCCGCTCGCCGGGCGCAAGGCGCTGGTCACCGGCGCGGCGCGGGGCATTGGTGCCGCCATCGCCGAAACCCTTGCCCGTGATGGTGCCGACGTCATCCTGCTCGACGTGCCGCCGGCCAAAACCGATCTCGAAGCCCTCGCCGCCCGCCTCGGCGGGCACAGCATCACCCTCGACATCTGCGCCGAAGACGCTGCCACGCAGTTGATCGAACAGTTGCCCGACGGCCTCGACATCGTGGTGCACAACGCCGGCATCACTCGGGATAAAACCCTGGCCAACATGACCCCGGAATACTGGGACGCCGTTCTGGCGGTCAACCTCAATGCACCGCAAGTGCTGACCAAAGCCCTGCTCGACAGCGGCACCCTGCACGACAACGGCCGGGTGATTCTGCTGGCGTCCATCAGTGGCATCGCCGGCAATCGCGGGCAAACCAATTACGCGGCGAGCAAGGCCGGGCTCATTGGCCTGGCGCAGGCGTGGGCGCCGCTGCTCACCGAACGCGGCATCAGCATCAACGCCGTGGCGCCGGGCTTCATCGAAACGCAAATGACCGCGCACATTCCCTTCGGCCTGCGCGAAGCCGGACGGCGCATGAGTTCGCTTGGCCAGGGCGGCTTGCCACAAGACGTCGCCGAAGCCGTGGCCTGGCTCGCGCAACCGGGCACCGGCGCGTTCACCGGGCAAGCGTTGCGCGTGTGTGGGCAAAGCGCTCTGGGGGCTTAGACATGATCACCGACTGGCACACACTCAATCGCGAACCGAGCCTGCCGGGGTCATACGCACGAGCGGCGACACGGCGAAAAATCACTGGCACCCGCCTGCCGGATTCGGGTTTGCGTTGCTGGGTAGAAGTCGATCCCAAGCGCCTGGCGGCTTATCGCAAGGTCTGTGGTTTCGCCGACAGCGGCCTGCTGCCGCCGACCTATCCGCATATCCTCGGGTTCGCCTTGCAGATGCAATTGCTCACGGCAAGGAACTTCCCGTTTCCGCTGCTGGGCCTGATTCACCTGAGCAACCGCATTCGTGTACTGCGCCCCATGGGCGGGGTGAATCGGGTGTGCGTCAGCGTGCAAGTGCAGAACCTGCAACCCCACGCCAAAGGCGCGACGTTCGATCTGCTGACCAGCCTCGACGATCAGTTGGGGCCGTTGTGGGAAGCAGAAAGCCGGATGCTCTGTCGCGGTGTCAAACTCGAGGGCGAACCGCTCGAAGAACCTCTGACATCCAGCCTGGACTTGAGCGAAATCGAGCACTGGAAAGCGCCCCCGGACATCGGCAGGCAATACGCCAAGGTGTCCGGCGACTACAACCCGATCCACCTGAGCGCGGCCAGCGCCCGGCTCTTCGGTTTCCCGACCGCCATCGCCCATGGCCTGTGGAACAAGGCACGCACACTGGCTGCGCTGGCCGGGCACCTGCCGACGGCAAATGTCGAGATCGCGGTGCAGTTCAAGAAGCCGGTACGGTTGCCCAGTGAAGTGACGTTGCTGGCCAGTGCGCCAGGGCCGAGCGGGGATTTGCAGTTGGTGGGCGCCGGGGATCTGGAGCATATGGTCGGGCAGTGGCGGCCGGTTGCCTGACAAGGCCGATGTCTGTGGCGAGGGAGCTTGCTCCCTCGCCACAAAAGCTGCGTGGTCAGTCTTGCGGATCGAGATTGTCCAGCGCCCGGTTCACCGCCAGCTCACCCAGCATGATCACCTGCGCAATCCCCAGCATCGTATTGCGCTGCGAGCCTTCCAGAAACCCCGCGAAATCACTCGCCATCACACTCGCCGACGCCAGTGATTCACAGGCGTGGGCCAGCAGGGTTTCGGTGTCGATGTCCGAGGCAATGACGAACATCGTGCTGGGCTTGTGAATGGCAGGCTGCTTAGGTGGATTGAGGTAGTGATCGAGGGCGCGGTCGGCGGCTTCGTGGAGTTTGTTTGAGTGGGGGGAATGGTATGGGGAAACGTCGTCGGTTTCGGGGGGATTTGGGGTGGGTTTGATCATGGTGAAGCTCCATTCTTGGATTTGGAGTTCGCCATCACTGCGACCAAGCAGAAGGGTGGCGAACCGTACGCAGGTTGGTCGACCAGGGAATGGAAACCCGGCAGGGCCTAGGCCCTCCCACGCACAGCTCGCCATTAAGCAAGCACAAAAATGCCGCTCGCGCGGCACTGTGCGCCATTCTAAACCCGGGCGACCAAACCCGATCACTGAATTTGCAGCGACTGACAAAGGCTAGAGATCGCACTTCCGACGGACAACCTGAAAAACATGTCGGAGGTTTCCTCGGGACTTGAGGAAAACTACACAGGATTGGTCGGCTGACAGGCCGCCATCGCGAGCAAGCTCGCTCCCACAGTTGGGCTGGGTACATTCGAAAGAAATTGGTCGGCTGTCAGGCCGTCTTCGCGAGCAAGCCCGCTCCCACAGGTACTCAGTACATCCGAAAGATTTCGATCGGCTGTCAGGCCGCCATCGCGAGCAGGCTCGCTCCTACAGAAGAGCAAAGGCAGAGCGGCGTACACCACTGCTCTTCACCACTCATCAGGCCGAGCGTTAGCTCGCCTGCAGCTCTTGATCTTGATCCACCCGCCCCCTCGGCAGGCTGAGTGGAGGCGTTCATCCGGGGGTGGGCGCGCAGCGCCGTTCGGCGCAGCCGAACACATCGAGAGAAGGAAGCCGCCGTTACCGCAGCAATGGATATGTACACCATCCAAAAAAACCCCTGTGGGAGCACAGGGGTTGAGAGGCCGGCTGATTCTAGGACGCGTGCGGTGGATAGTTGGCCAATATCCGCGTGACCGTTTGCCAGATGGCATCGCGACGATCCGTCGGGTTCGGCGTGCGGCTGAGCATCTGCTCGTCACTGCCGCGCCACACCAGTTTGCCGTCCTTGCCATCGAGCAGGTCGATCTGGATGGTCGCCACTTTGTAGCTGACATTGCGGGTTTCGTTGTACATCGGTGCGCCGTAGTAGCCATGCCACGGGTAACCCCAGCCGCCGCCGTAATTGGTGGTCACCTGTTGCTGCCGCTCTTCGACAATCAGGTAGGCCTGCACATTCAAATCGCCCTTGGCACCCGCGGCGGCCGGACGCAGACCGCGCTGATCCAGTTGATCGGCAACCGCCTGACGGACGCGCTGTTCGGTCAGGTCGCTCTTGATCCGTGGATCATCGGGACGGTATTGCAGGGCGGGTTCTTTCCAGGTCCAGCTGCGATAGGCAGCAAAGTCGCGGCTGGCGTCGAAGTCATGATTGACCTGGTTGGCGGCGCAGGCACTGAGCAGCGCGGCCACTACCAGTAAAACTAAACGGCGGAACATGATGATTCTCCGGTTGAAGACATGATCCTGTGGAATGCTTCTTATCTACAAGAAGCTAACTAGGAGGATACGCCGACATCGCCTTTTCCACAGCCTCCCGTATCGCATCGGCGCGCTCGCTTTCGCGGCCCCGGTTGCCGGTTTCAGCGCTGGAGCTCCAAATCGGTTGACCACTTTTGGCGTCAAACATGTCCACCTGCACGACCACGACCTGTTCCTGATAGGTACGGATGATCGGCACGGTGGCGTATCCGCCATATCCAGGACCGTAGCCGTTGTAGCCGCCATAACCGCCGCCGTAATAGTCGTCCCGAACCTGACGCAGGCGGGTTTCCATCCGCAGGTCGGCGCTGACAAACAGGTCCGCCGGACGATTGTCATGCAGCGGACGCAAACCCCGCTGATCCAGCGCATTGCTGACCGCTTCGGCGACCTGCGCCGAGTCCGCCCACGCAGTGCCCGGTGGCAGATGGCCGTTGAGCCAGGCCCAACTGCGATAACGTCCATAGTCACGCGGCGCTGCCGGGTAAGCGCTGCGGTCAAAAGTATTGGCGGCCTGGGGTGGCGCCGGTGGCAAAGGGTTGGAAGTGGCCACATAGGGGTTGCTGCCCTGACAGGCAGCCAGCCCCAGGCAGAACACCAGTACACCTGAATGATTTTTCATTTCGTGCTCCGATCAGACAGGCCGACAGATCCAGTGCAAGTAACGCCCAAGTCCGGCAAAGCTTGGATGGCGACGGTGGGCCAGTTCCATTTCGAGCAGGTCCACCAGTTCGGCACGGGCCTGGAATTCCACCGGCATGTAATCGTGAAAAACTCGCACGCCACTCTGTATTTCGACCTTCCACAGGCCTTCAAGTTGCGTCGCCAGCTCGCGCGGATCAAGGGGCTGCTGCGGGGTCAGGCTCTGCTTTTCGCCGGCCATGTCGTTCTTGCGCATCTTGCGGAAATGGCCCTTGAGCAAGTTGCGATAAATCAGCGCGTCGCGGTTGTAGAACGCCAGGGACAGCCAGCCATCCGCCTTGGTCAGTTGATGCAGCACCGGCAGGATGGCGTGGGGTTCGGCCAGCCATTCCAGCACGGCGTGGCACAGCACCAGATCGTAGGGTTCGGTGAGCTGCCCGAGCAGTTCCTGCCAGGGTGCCTGAATGAATGTGGCGCTCTGCCCGGCTTCGGCAAAACGCTGGCGGGCGCCTTCGAGCATCGGTTCGGCAGGCTCGGCGAGGGTCACCTGATGGCCGCGCTGGGCCAGCCACAACGACATGTGACCAAGGCCGGCACCGATGTCCAGAACGCGCAGCGGACGGTCGGGCAAGGTTTCGGCCAGATCGGCCTGCAACACCGCCAGACGGATCGCACCTTTGGCACCGCCGTAGATTTTTTCGGCGAAACGGGTCGCCAGTTGATCGAAATGACGGTCGCTCATCAGCTGAACCTCCGTTCGCTGTCCGCCAGCTTGCTGCGCACCACGGCATCCATGTCCAGGCCCAGCTCACTGCACAACAGCAACAGATAAAGCACAATGTCACCGACTTCCTGCCCGGCGTGGGCGAGTTTGTCCGCCGGCAACTGGCGTGACTGGTCTTCGGTAAGCCACTGGAAAATCTCCACCAGCTCGGACATTTCCACGCTCGCGGCCATGGCCAGGTTTTTCGGGCTGTGAAATTGTCGCCAGTCATTGCGGTCACGGATGGCGTGCAGGCGTTCGGTCAGTTCAACAAGGTTCATCGGGCTCTCCTGAAGGCGTATAGCTTCGGGGGGATCACAGGTGAAGGCAAGGGGCAGAAGTTGCATGCTCACCTGCGCAACCCTCTATGCTTGTGGGAACTCGGCAGCATGATCGACAGCCCAAGACTCAATTCTCTTTAATCAGGACGTTCACTCCATGCAGGTAGAAGGATTTTCCGAATGGCTCGGCCAGGTACTCGGCTCGATCATCCGCTTCATCATTGATGGCCTCAGTGGGCTGTTCAATCTGTTGAGCAACGCCAGCAGTAATTTTGTCGAAGGCCTGTCCCAGGCGCTGGGCATGGATACCTCGGTCATCAGCATCGTGACCTTGATCCTCGGGCTGATACTGCTGTGGTCGGCGATCCGCGCCTTTCTCAATGCGTCGTTCATCATGGGGATCATCTGGTTGATGTTGGGGCTTTGGTTGCTCAGCTGGATCATCCACTGACACCATCAATTCCTATAGGAGCCGGCTTGCCAGCTCCTACATTGGAGCGCGGCATATCCGGAATGTGCCGCTACAATGCCTGCTCCCAAGGAGCCTGCATGTCCAACCTGACCGCCGACTGGCGCGACCGCCCTACCCATCGCCGGGTCTGGGCACTCGCCGCGCCGATGATTCTTTCGAACATTTCAGTACCGCTGGTGGCACTGGTCGACAGCACCGTCATCGGTCACCTGCCCCACGCCCATCAACTCGGCGCCGTCGCGGTCGGGGCCAGTCTGTACACCTTCCTTGCCTGGGCCATGGGCTTTCTGCGCATGGGCTCCACCGGGTTCGCCGCCCAGGCGGCGGGGCGCGGGGATGGTGCGGCCTTGCGGCAGATTCTGTTGCAAGGCCTGTTGCTCGCCATCGGCCTGGCCGTGGTCCTGGGTGCGGTGGGCGTACCATTGAGCGGGGTGGCGTTGCACTTCATGCAACCGTCGGCTGAGCTCGATCAGCTGACCCGCGAGTTTTTCCACACCCGTCTGTTCGGACTCCCCGCAGCGCTGGCCAGCTATGCCTTGGTCGGCTGGTTTCTCGGCACCCAGAATGCCCGGGCGCCGCTGGCGATTTTGCTGAGCACCAACCTGGTCAACATTGCCCTGAACCTGTGGTTCGTCCTCGGACTGGAGTGGGGCGTGGTCGGTGCCGCCCGGGCCTCGGTGATTGCCGAGTGGACAGGGGCACTGATCGGTTTGCTGATGACCCGCAAAGCCCTGCGCGCCTACCCCGGGCATATCGCCTGGGCGGCATTGGCGCTGTGGCAGAGTTGGCGGCCATTGCTGGCGGTCAACCGCGACATCTTCATCCGTAGCCTGGCGCTGCAATCGGTGTTTTTCCTGATCACGGTGCAAGGTGCGCGGTTGGGCGACGCCACGGTCGCGGCCAATGCCCTGCTGCTCAATGGCTTGCTGCTGACCGCCCATGCCCTCGATGGCCTGGCCCACGCCGTGGAAGCCCTGTGCGGGCATGCGCTTGGCGCCCGCAATCGCGATGCCCTGCGCCGCTCATTGGTGGTGGCCGGCGGCTGGTCGTTGCTGGCAAGCCTGGGCTTTGCTGCGCTGTTTCTGTGCGCCGGGCATCTATTCATCGAGATGCAGACCAACATTCAGAGCGTACGCGACACCGCGTTCATCTACTTGCCCTACCTCGCCGTACTACCGCTGATTGCCGTCTGGAGTTACCTGCTCGACGGCCTGTTCATCGGCGCCACCCGCGCCAGGGAAATGCGCAACGGCATGCTGCTGACCGTGGCGCTGGTGCTGCCTATCGGCTGGGTACTGCAAGGCGGGGGCAACCATGGCCTGTGGATAACCTTTTTGTTGTTCATGCTCCTGCGCAGTCTGACCCTTGGCGTGATTGCCTGGCGTCTGCGCCGTCACGATGGCTGGTTCGCCGGCAGCACTCACTGAACGGGGCAACCTCATGACCAGGGTGGATCGCTCTGCCACAAGTGACGCAGGCTATCGAGGCGCTCCTGTTGAGTCCGCCCCGGCAGCGGCTGCACGGGCACGGCGTCGGGATACTGCAAGCGCAGCCATATCCAGCCATCAAGCACCGGGCGCTCGCTGAAACCCAGCGCCACCCCTTCTTGCACATGGGCCCTCAGGCGGGAGAAATCGGCACCGGTGGATTGGTTCCAGCGCCAGGCCTGCTGCTCGAGCAGGCAGGTTTGCAGTTTTTCCTGTTGCCCGGCACTGAGGTTCTCCTCGACTGCCAACGGACTGACCGCCAGCCCCGGGTTGGACAAGCGCTGCCAGCCCTCACATCCCGTCGCGCGGTCGGCCCAGCTGCCACCGAACCAGCGCAACTGGTTGATGGGCCCGAGCCAGCGACTCAGCTCAACGGCATCGCAGGCATCGAAGAAATAGCTCGCCGTGATCGGGTTGTAGTAGCTCAAAAGGGCCCGGTGCAGGCCAAGCGTGACCGTGAGCATGCGCTGCAAATGCGCCAGCAACGACGCAGCGCTGGCCTCGCTGACCATCAGCAATCCGGGCCAGCGTTGTCCGTCGACGATGCATAAGTCGGCCAGTGCCGGGCAGGTACGCAGATCGACCAGGACCGGTCCCTGCTCATGCAGCGCATGCCACTCCGTACCTTCGAACAACCCTGACCACCGGGCTTGCGCAAACATTTGCCGAAGTGTGACACCCGCCTGCGGCGTGCCCGGTACATCCAGCAACAGCCACTGCGGGGGTGCCTCGGGCTTGCGTGTGGCGATCATGCTCCAGAGCTCTGGCCAAGCTGCGTCGCCAGACGACAGGTACACAACGCCTGTGCGCAATGGTTGAAGCTGCCACCGCCGGGCAGCAGGCACAACACCAGCAATGGCTCCCCCGACCGCAACCATTGCTCCAGGCCCTCATCATGGGTGCAGCCGGGCTGGGGGGTGTCAGCGTCCGTCACTTCGACCTTTGCCGGCGCATGCAGCAGCCCGGTTATCTGCGGTTGATCGGGATCGCCCTCGACAAAACCCACGACCAGCTCAGTCCCTTCCCGCAATGGCAAGAACGTCGATGCCTGCAGTTGCCTGGCCAGGGGTAACCAGCAATGGCTGGGCGCAGCCCCTTCGCCCTGATAAAGCCAGTCGAACTGCACCGGTACCGGCCTTGCCGGGTCGGGGCCTGGTTCATCGACCTCGACGACCCACGCCCGTTGCAGGCTATGCATTTGTGGTTTGACCGTCACACAGGGCGGCGCGAAGGGTGTCGGCCACTGCAGAGCACGGGCCTGATTGTGGTAAGGCCTCGCCGTATCCTGACTGCCCCAATGCTCAACGTGGGTCAGCAACCAGAGGCGATTGCATTCGGCAACCGGATGACCGGACAGCGGCATCAGCCGACCGCTGCGCAAGGTCGCCAGGTCTGTCCGGCATTCGGCACTCTGCACCGCTGTCCCACCACAGTGCTGACGTTCGAACTGCCGCACCGCCGGCCGATCGCCCTCGCTGCGCAATACCGCAGGTTCGCCGGTTGGAAAATGCCGATGATCATCCCCAAACACCACACAGTGCCCGCGGGCCCGGTGTTCGAAGTGGTAGTGAAGTCGTTCCTGGGCGCACAGTCGCTGGAGAAACTGCAGATCCGACTCTCGATATTGCGTGCAGAAATCCCGGGGCGGGTATTCGCAGCTCAGCGCCAGGCGTCGATCTTTGCCGGTAATACCGTGCTCCTTGAGCACCCGGTCGAGGATTTGCGGCACTGAAAGGGCGCTGAAAATTCGTTGGCTGAAGCGCTGGGCCAGGCAAGCCAGTTTTGGCCCCAGACGCACCTGGCAGAGCCGGGGTCCCGAGGCATGATCACGCTGGACGAGTTCATGCAATTGTCCATGCACGTGGCTTCCGTCTGGTCCGAAATGCAACGAGGCCGGGCGGTACAGCAAACTGGCAAGGTCAAGCACCGGGTCATCGATCAGCAGTTCCAGGTCGAACACGAACGGCTCGCTGATGGCCTCTTTACCGGTAAAGGCCAGGACCTCAAAGGAGTCGGGCAGACCTGCTACATCCAGACGAAATGACGGTTCGCTGACTGGATTGAACATCGGCGTTTCTCTACAGGAGGGGCGGCCGGGGATTCTCGCTGAGAGACATGGCCGAGTAGAGTGCCGAAGTACAACTTAGGAAATGACCTACGCGAAAAGAAGACCAAATGGCATGGATTGCCAAGGACGTGGGCAGTTTCGCTTGAAAAAAAAGAATCGGCCCACCAGGTCATCTGAAATTTCCGCAGCAAACGGAAAATTTTCAGACAACCTGATAAGCGTGACGCTTACCTCAGGACGACAGGTAAGACGAACGGGTCAGCCCCAGACGCAAGGCATCGAGGAACTGCGTGCGCTCGGTGGCGCTGATGCGGGCACTGGCGCACTTGTCGCGGTAGTGGGTCATCAGCTCTTCCGGCGACAAGTGCACGTAACGCAGCATGTCTTCGATGGTGTCGTGGGTTTCGATACCGGCGTGGTACACGCTGCCGTCGGCGTTCTGGTAGATGTTCACCGAGTCGGTGTCACCGAACAGGTTGTGCATGTCGCCGAGAATTTCCTGGTAGGCACCCACCAGGAAAATCCCCAGCAGATAGTCTTCACCTTCGTTCAGACCGTGCACCGGCAAGCTGGTCTCGATGCTCTGCTCGTCGACGTACTGCTTGATCTTGCCGTCGGAATCGCAGGTCAGGTCTTGCAGCACTGCACGGCGCAGCGGCTCTTCGTCGAGACGGTGCAGCGGCAGGATCGGCAGGACCTGGCCAATAGCCCAGGTGTCCGGCAGGCTCTGGAACACCGAGAAGTTGCAGATGTACTTGTCGGCCAGCTTGTCGTTGAGTTCGTCGAGCACCTGACGGTGGGAACGCTGACGGGCCTTCAACGAGTTGTGCAGGCGGCGGCAAACGGCGAAGTAGCATTGCTCGGCCAGGGCTTTTTGCGCCAGGGTCAGCTTGCCATCGGCGTATTGAGTGGCCACGTCGCTCATGTAGTGCGTGGCGCGCCAGTAGGTCTCGGTGACCATTTCGATGTCGGTCGGGCCTAGCAGGTCAACCAGCCACTGAACGGTTTCCGGCAGCTCTTCCTTGTTATCGATCTTCGGCACATCGTCGTTGTGTTTCTCGACGTCGGTCACCTGCACCACCAGCATGGCGTGGTGGGCGGTCAGGGAGCGGCCGCTTTCGGAGAAGATGTTCGGGTGCGGCAGGCTCTGCGCGTCGCAGAATTCCTTGAGCATCCCGACCACGACGCCGGCGTAATCGTCCATGTCGTAGTTGATCGAACTGGCGTTACGCGAGTGCGTGCCGTCGTAGTCCACGCCCAAGCCACCGCCGACGTCGATGTGGTCCACCGGCAGGCCAAGGTTGCGCAACTCGCCGTAGTAACGGATCGCTTCCTTGAAGCCGTGCTGGTAGTCCGCGAGGTTGGCAATCTGCGAGCCCATGTGGAAGTGCAGCAGGCGAATGCCCTGGTCCAGGCCGGCCGCGCGGAAACGCTCGACCACCGACAGCAGTTGCGCGGCCGACAGGCCGAACTTGGATTTCTCGCCGCCGGTGTCCGCCCACTTGCTCGAGGCCAGGGACGAGAGGCGCACGCGCAGGCCGACCTGAGGCTTGACCTTGAGCGAGGCCGCTTCTTCGATCACCAGACCAACTTCGGATTCTTTCTCGATCACGATGAACACGTTGTGGCCGAGCTTCTGGCCCATCAGCGCCAGACGGATGAACTCGCGGTCCTTGTAACCGTTGCAGACGATGGTGCCGCCCTTCGGCGCCAGTGCCAGCACCGCCAGCAGTTCGGGTTTGGACCCGGCTTCCAGGCCGATGGAAACGTTCTGGGTGGCGATGATGTTCTCGATCACCGCTTCCTGCTGGTTCACCTTGATCGGGTACAGCGCGGTGTACTTGCTCTGGTATTCCAGGCGCTCGATGTTGGCGTCGAACGCGCCGGTCAGCTGACGCACGCGGTCTTGCAGAATGTCCGGGAAACGGACCAGCAACGGCAAGGACAGGCCGCTTTTGCGCAGCTGGTCGACTTGCTCGAACAGGTCGATAGGCGAGCTGCTCGGACCGTTCGGACGAACTTCGACGCGACCGGCGTCATTGATCGCGAAATACCCGGCCCCCCAATGGCGAATCCCGTAAACACTGCGGCTGTCCGCAACTGTCCATTGGCTGCCATCGTCTTTGCGTGTGCGTCGTACGGACATCGAAGTCCCCTATAAAGAAGTCATAGTGCGTCGCCTGGGTTCAGGCCGGCGCAGTCTAAAGAATGAAAATGACGGTTCGTCAACGAGGCAATAGACCCCGCCGACCGCAACGAGTTTAGAAACCGGTCATGAACAGGCTCTGTGAAAACCATGTGGCTGACGCCAGGCCTGAATGCCATCAGGACCGGATCAAACCGAGGGTGGTTTTCACAGAGGCTGCTAGCCGCCGGACTTCTTCGCTTTGAAACCGAGCTTGATCAGTTCTGCCAAGAGTAGCTCGACATGATCGCCCTGGATTTCGATGACACCGTCTTTCAACGCCCCACCGGTACCGCAACGTTTCTTCAACGTCGTGGCCAGTTCCTTGAGCGCGTCTTCAGCCAATGGCACGCCGGTGATGGTGGTCACCGTCTTGCCGCCACGGCCCTTGCTTTCGCGACGCACGCGTGCGATGCCGTCGCCGGCAGGGATAACGGTCTGTTTGCAGATGCAGGCGTCCACCGGTTTACTGCATTCCGGGCAATGACGACCTGCGTCGGTGGAAAATACCAGGCCGCCCAAGGCGGCGAAGGATGCGGCTTTTTTGGCCACCGGCAATCCTCTTCGGAGGACAAAGACTGGTCGCAGCACTTGGGAAGTGCTATCGACCGCGAAGCCCCACTCAGGCAGGGGCAGCGCTACTGAATCGGTACAACATTCACTTCACTGTAGGAGCGAGCTCGCTCGCGATGAACTCAAAGACGATGCGTTCATTCTGGATGCCTGCGTTATCGTTGACGTCCATCGTGAGCAAGCTCGCTCCTACAACAACAAGCAATACCGGTTCAGTTTGAAAAGGTCGCGCAGTGTAACGGCAAAAACGCCGATTGCTAAGAGCCAATCGGCGCCAATTTATAGCTGTTTTGCGACGTCGTTCCGGCGTGAGCGCAAATAGCGCTTCAACGCAGCCAGAGAGTCCGGGCAATAAGGCTTTTGCCCGATTTCCAGCATGACCTGATCAATGGGGATAAAGCGCGCTTCGAGCACCTCTTCCGGTTGCAGGATCAACGGACCATCCCACACCGCCGAGAACGCCGAACACCACAGGCGATTGCCGGTGTCCTCGAAGAAAAAGTGGTCATGGGCGATCAGTTCCACGCCACTCACGCCCAATTCTTCCTCCAGCTCCCGGGCCGCCGACTCGGCGTAGGTTTCACTGGCGAGCACCATGCCGCCCGCCGCAACGTCCCAGTAACCGGGATAGATCGCCTTGCTCAGGGTGCGGCGATGCACGCACAACTCGCCAGCGGAATTGAACAACATGATGTAGGTGCCGCGCCCGATCAGCCCGCGCTCGCGCAAGTCGGAACGGACCAGGGCGCCGAGCAGGTTGTCCTGTTCGTCGACCCAGGCGATCTGTTCGGCATCGGACGCCGCGCGGTGCGCGGCTTCTCTGGCGTTATCGACCATGACTCAGCCCTGATTGAGCAATTGACGCAAATCGATCACCGCGGCGTTGGCCCGGGAAATGTAATTGGCCATGACCAGCGAGTGGTTGGCCAGTACGCCGAAGCCGCTGCCGTTGAGGATCATCGGGCTCCATACCGGCTCCTGCGACGCCTCCAGTTCACGAATGATCTGGCGCACGCTGACGGTGGCGTTCTTCTTGGCCAGCACATCGGCGAAGTCGACTTCGATGGCGCGCAGCAAATGCGACAACGCCCAGGCCTGGCCGCGGGCTTCGTAGAACACGTTGTCGATCTGCAGCCATGGGGTTTCAACGATTTCTTCGTCGACCTGCGGCGCGACGCCCGGTGCCACCACCTCGGTTTTCAACGCGGTGTTGAGCTTGACCCGGCCCACACTGGCCGACAGTCGTTGCGACAGCGAACCCAGACGGGTGCCGACATCACCCAGCCAGTTGTTCAGGTTATCGGCGCGGGCATAGAACAGCGCGCTCTTCTGGTTCGGATCGGACAGGCGCGCCTGATAGCGGCTCAGGGAGTTGATGCCTTCCTGATATTCGGACTCGCTGGACGGCAGCACCCAGCTCTTGTTGTCGAAGTTGAAACGCGGCTCGGCCTTGGCCAGGTCGGCGTCTTCGGCGGACTGCGACTGCGAACGGGCGAAGTCTTTACGCATTGCCCGGCTCAGGTCGCGGACCTGCACCAGCACGCCGTATTCCCAGCTCGGCATGTTGTCCATCCACAGGCCTGGCGGGAATCGGTCGTTGGAAATATAGCCGCCCGGCTTGGTCAGCAAGGTGCCGGCGACGGTCTTCAGGGTTTCCACTGTGGTGTAGCCAACGACCATCTGCTTGCCTTCTTTCTCGGCCGCCAGTTGAGCGGTCTGCTGGACCGGGAACAGCGCCGGCTCCTGGCTCCAGTACCAGCCCAGGACACTCGCCACCAACAGGTAGATGCCCAGCAAAGTGGCCAGCGCCCGGCTGAACAGCAGACCGCCCAGATAACTGCGGGTCTCCGACTTCGGTTCAGCGGCACGTTCAGGCGCACTGCCTGTGCGGTTCTTCCAGTCCAGCATAGCGATATCCTTTCAAGCTCTTGAGGTCAACGGTTCGACCACAACCATACAACAACGTGCCTTGGCCCGGCACCCGCCATCGCACCGATGCGGAAAATTACCGGTCTTGCGGATGAAAAGAGTTCCCGCCCACCAGATGACTGTGTTGCCGTCGAAATCCTCCTAATGGTTTGGATGACACGCCCCAAGGGAATCCCTGCCCCCTGAGGCCAATAAAAACTGGCCGATCCACACCGCTCAGACAGCCGTAAATGGCCAATGGTCTGTTACCCGCCAATTGCCGCCCTGCGCCCGTCAAGCGCCCTGATTCACGGCACTTCGCCTGCGCACACGGCGACTAAACAGCCCAGAGTCAGACCGATCGGTCACAAATTGAATGAAGCCACATTGCAGATTATTGACGTACAGCACTCATGTAATGGAAAAGTGGTGCTAGCATAGAGCCACCAGTCGACCTCAGCGTGCACCCTAACTAGTAGTCAGGATATGACCGAGCCAGAAGACCCCAGCCGCGAGCGCCTCAAGCACCATTTTGCCCAGCGGGTAATTCATCAGGCTCGTCAGATTCTTGAGATATGGCAGCGCCTGCAACGCAGTGAGTGGTCCACCGCCGACCTTTCGGAATTGAGCGAGGCCAATCTGCGCCTGCTGCGTTTCGCCGAGCGTTTCGAACAACCGGAACACACGCAATTGGCACGCCACATCGGTCAGTCCCTGGAGGCGGTCGACGCCAATCGCGGACGCCTGAGCAGCGGCCTGATCACCGACCTCAATCGCTTGATGCAGCGCCTGTCACGTACCGGCCTGCGCCACGGCGACCAACTCGATCAGACCTTCCTGCCACCGCTGCGCAAGCCCGTCTATGTGATGCTGCAGGATCACGGCCGCGCCGAGCGCCTGGCCAAACAACTGGAATTCTTCGGGCTCAGCGCCCAGTCCCTGGACAGCGTAGACACGTTTCGCTCATCGATGGTCGAGCGCTTGCCGGCGGCGATGGTCATGGACGTGGATTTCAGCGGCCCCGGCGTCGGCCTGAAACTGGCCGCCGAAGCCCAGGAAGGCCTGGACCACCGCTTGCCGCTGCTGTTCTTCAGCCTGCACGAAACCGACACCCCGACCCGACTCGCCGCCGTGCGCGCCGGTGGCCAGGAGTTTCTCACCGGCACCCTCGAAGCGTCGAGCCTGCTGGAGAAGATCGAAGTCCTGACCTGCGTTGCCCAGTACGAACCATATAAAGTGCTGATCATCGACGACTCCCGCGCCCAGGCCCTGCACACCGAGCGCCTGCTCAACAGTGCAGGAATCGTCACCCGGACGTTGATCGAGCCGATCCAGGCCATGGCCGAACTGGCGGATTTCCAGCCGGACCTGATCATCCTCGACATGTACATGCCAGCCTGCACCGGCACGGAACTGGCCAAGGTGATCCGCCATAACGACCGTTACGTCAGTGTGCCGATCATTTACCTGTCGGCCGAAGACGACCTGGACAAACAGCTCGACGCCATGAGCGAAGGCGGCGATGACTTCCTGACCAAACCGATCAAGCCCCGGCACCTGATCACCACCGTGCGTAATCGCGCGGCACGGGCACGCAACCTCAAGGCACGAATGGTCCGCGACAGTCTCACCGGCCTGTACAACCACACGCATATCCTGCAATTGCTCGAAGACTGCTCGTTCCGCGCCCGCCGCGAAAGCAAGCCGCTGAGCTTTGCCATGCTCGACATCGATCACTTCAAACGGGTCAACGACAGCCACGGCCACCCCATGGGCGACCGGGTGATCAAGAGCCTGGCGCTGTTTCTCAAGCAACGCCTGCGCAAAAGCGACTTCATCGGCCGCTACGGTGGCGAAGAGTTCGCCATCGTTATGCCGGACACCGATATCGAAGCGGCCTACAACGTGCTCGATGAAATCCGCCAGCGTTTTGCCGAGATTCACTACCCCGCTCAACCCGAGGATCTGTGGTGCACCTTCAGCGCCGGAGTGGTTGAGCTTTGCGAAAGCTCCGACAGCCTGATAATGGCCAGCCAGGCTGACGAAGCGCTGTATCGCGCCAAACACGGCGGACGCAATCGCGTACAGGCCGCACGCACATCAAAGCAAAGTGCCACTTTTTTATCGGAATCGACCGATACGGTCATAACCCTGTAACAGAAACGCAATAACTTCAGGCACTTACCATTTCTGTCGTTGGTAGTCCGTAATGCGCCTGAAGCTGCTGACCAATCTCAATACCCTCCTTCTGGTGGCCGTGTGCGTGGCCCTCGGCGCTACGCTGTGGTGGTCGCAAAAAGCCCTTGAGCGTCCGTATCTATTAATGGAGCGCTACCTGGGCTTGTCGCAGCAATTTCAGAATGAAGTGGCCCGCAGCGTCGAGGACTACCTTGGCAGCGGCGATGCACTGCGCCTGAGCAGTGCCGCCCAAGGCATCGACAGCCTGCAAAAAGAACTCGGCGAATTGCCACCGGCCTTGGTCGAGACGTTGCGCCCCAGCCTGTCGACCCTTGAAGAATTCAGCAAAACCGACCTGCTGGCCGCCGGCAAACTGGCCGGCGATCCGCAGGCCTTGCTGCTGCAGGCCGAGCGCGAACTGGGTGCCAGTCTCGATCAGCTCAGCCAGTACGCCAGCGGCAACGCAGCCTACCTGACGCCGCTGCTTACCGCGTCGCAGCACTTGGGCAAATTGTCGCTGGCCCGGGACAAACTGGTCAGCAGCGGCCGCAGTGAACTGGCCGTCGATGTTGAGCGCGAAGTCGCCAACATCCGTACCCAGGCCGAAAAACTGGACGCCCTGCCCTTGCTGGGCGTGACTACCAGCAACGAGTCGAACACCGATGATTTCGCCTCGATGATGGGCCTTGAGAACAAGGAAAAAACCGTCGCCGAAGATGCTGGCGTCGGCCTCAAGCGCGAACTGAACAGCCTGCTCACCCGCTACCCGGCCGAGCTCACGCGCACTCGCGATCAAATCCAGAAACGCGCCGACCTCAGCGCCGCGACTCACGTGAAAATCGCCGACGTGCAACAGGCCATTGCCGGGCTGGAACCGGTGGTGCGCGCCCAGCACGGGCAGATCCAGGGCGAAGTGCGGCTGATGCAAGGTGTGATGATCGGTTTGATTCTGTTGATCGCGCTGCTGATCGACACCCTGCAGCGCAAACTGGCCCGGACCCTGACCAACCTCGCCCCAGCCCTGTCGACCTGGGCCGAAGGCGACTTCAGCCGCGACATTCAACTGGGCAACACCAACCGCGAATTGCATGACATTGAAGCCTCGCTCAACCGCTTGCGCGCCTATCTGGTGGATCTGGTGGGGACCATTCGTCGCAACGCCGAACAGGTGGCCGGTAGCAGCCGCACCCTGGCCGACCTGAGCAACGACCTGCACAGCGGCGCCGAGCATCAGGCCGGCGACACAGCACTGATCCGCGACTCCCTCAGCGAACTGGAGGCGACCATTCAACAAGTCGCCGGCGATGCCAGCCAGGCCGCCGACGCCAGCCGCCACGCCGGCCTGGCCGTGGAGCATGGACAGAAAGTCATCGGCCTGAGCCTCACCGGCCTGCATGCGTTGGTGGATGAAGTGCAAGGCAATGCACAAATGATCGAACACCTGGCCGAAGAATCGGCCACCATCGGCGGCGTGTTGACGGTGATCCGCTCGATTGCCGACCAGACCAACCTGCTGGCCTTGAACGCCGCCATCGAGGCGGCCCGGGCCGGGGAAATGGGCCGAGGCTTTGCCGTGGTGGCCGAAGAGGTGCGCTCACTGGCGCAACGTACCGCCGGGGCCACGGCAGAAATCCAGGCGCTGATCGCAGGGCTGCAAACCGCCGCACGGCAATCGGTGGATGGCATGCGCGCCCAGGTCGAACACGCCGAAGCCACGGCCAACCAGGCCCAGGCCGCCGATGGCGCGCTGGATAAAATCGTCGGGGCGATCCAGACCATTTCCGACACGGCGATACGCATCGCCGATGTCACCGCCCAGCAGAGCGGTGCTGTCAGTGAGATCCGTGACCACAGCGAGCGAATTCACCAGTTGGGTGGGGATAACTTGCTGCGCATTGGCGAAGGACGTGAGCAAGGAGAGAATTTGCTGGTGCTGGGTGGGCGACTGCATACCGCCGTTCAAGCCTTTCGCGTCTGACAGACCGCCATCGTGAGCAAGCTCACTCCCACATTTGATTTGTGCACGACGCAAATCCCCTGTGGGAGCGAGCTTGGTCCGGGCGGCGTTCCGACGATGGCGTCAGAACAAACACCTCAGACTCCCCTCCTGCATACCACGCCGCCGTCCGCTATCATCCCCCCAATTCCGATACGCGAGATTGTCATGCGCCGTTTGCTTTGCCTGCTGTTTTTAGTGTTCGCCCTGCCGGCCAGCGCCACTGGCTTGCTGGAGAACCGACCCAGTTCGACCCTGGGCTCGATCAACAACAGCGCCGACTTCCTGCCGGTGCGCGAAGCGTTCCAGCTGAGTCTGGTGGACAGCACGCCGCAATCGATCAAGCTACGGTTCGTCGCCACCGAAGGTTATTACCTCTACCGACACCGCTTTCAATTTCGCGCCGATCCGGCCGACGTCGTCCTCGGCGCGGCGAAACTGCCCGACGGCCAGAAAAAGCATGATCAATACTTCGGCGACGTCGAGGTCTACCACGGCATTCTCGACGTCGAGCTACCGCGCACCGATCAACGCGCCTTCACCCTGGCCGTGACCTATCAGGGTTGCGCCGACAAAGGCCTGTGCTATCCGCCGGAAACCGAGCGCCTGAGCATCGACGGCAGCGGCGCTCCGGCGACGGTTTATCCATGGAGCTGGCGCGAACTGGCATTGTTTTTCCTGGCCGGCCTGGGCCTGACGTTCACGCCATGCGTGCTGCCCATGCTGCCGATCCTGTCCGGCGTGGTGCTACGCGGCCAGGTCGGTGGCTGGCGCGGTTTCAATCTTTCATTGGCCTATGTGCTGCCGATGGCCGCCTGCTTTGCCCTGCTCGGTGCGCTGATGGGCCTGTTCGGTGCCCAGCTAAATCTGCAGGCGCGGCTGCAATCGGCCTGGGTGCTGGTGCCGTTCGCGATGTTCTTTGCGCTGTTCGCGTTGGCGATGTTCGGCGTCTTCGAACTCAAGTTGCCGCACGCCATCAGCAGCCGCCTGGACCGTATCGCCGGCCGCACCGAAGGCGGGTCACTGTGGGGCGCCGCGGTGTTGGGCGTGGTCTCCAGCTTGCTGGTTTCACCCTGTGTTTCGGCGCCACTGGCCGGTGCGCTGCTGTACATCAGCGCCAGTGGCGATGCCCTGGGCGGCGGCCTGAAACTGTTCACGCTCGGACTCGGCATGGGCGCTCCGCTGTTGCTGGTGGCCACCGGTGGCGCAGCCTGGCTGCCGAAAAGCGGCCCGTGGCTGGTCTACGTGAAAAACGCGATAGGCGTGTTGTTGCTCGGGTTGGCCGTCGGGCTGCTCAGCCGCGTCCTGCCGGGTGAGATCACCTTGCTGCTGATCGGTTTGCTGGCCGGCGGCGTGGGCTTGTTCCTGGGGGCGCTGGAGTTCGTCTATAAACCACCGCGCGAGCGTCTGGGCCAATTGCTCGGCATGTTCTTGCTGTTTTACGCGCTGGCCTGCTGGTACGGAGCCTTCAGCGGCCAGACCGACCCGCTCAACCCGATTGGCCAGCCTCGTATCGTTGACAACAGCGGACCTGTGCAAAACTCCAGCGCCTGGCAAACCGTCAGCACGCCGGCCGATCTGGACCGCGCACTCGCCGACGCACGATCATCCGGCACGCCGCTGCTGCTCGACTGGTACGCCGACTGGTGCATCAGCTGCAAAGTCATCGAGCATGAGGTGCTGGACGACCCAGTCGTCATCGAACGCCTCAAGGGTTACCGGCTGATCCGCTTCGACATCACCGCCAGCAACGCCGAGCAACGCAGCCTGCTCGACCGTTATCAATTGTTCGGCCCACCGGCCCTGATGTTTTTCGGCAAGGACGGCGTCGAACGCACCGATGTGCGGGTGATCGGCGAGATCAATGCCAAAGACTTCGCCGAACGTGTTGCCAGGGCGAATGACCAAATTTAATCAAGCAGTCATATACTTCGCGCAAACATCGGTCATCGTGCTGGCTATTGCAGAGAACTGGACAGTCACAAAGGCTTTGCGGCATAGTCGCCGGGTTCTGACAATTGCTCACAGATAACATAGGAACCGCCGATGGCGACGTTACTCGTTCTGCACGGACCCAACCTGAACTTGCTCGGCACCCGTGAACCGGGCACCTACGGCGCCACGACGCTGGCGCAGATCAACCAGGACCTGGAACGCCGTGCCCGCGAAGCCGGTCACCATTTGCTGCACCTGCAAAGCAATGCCGAGTACGAATTGATCGACCGCATTCACGCTGCCCGCAGCGAAGGCGTGGACTTCATTCTGATCAACCCAGCAGCTTTTACACATACAAGTGTCGCATTACGTGACGCGCTGCTGGCGGTGAGCATCCCATTCATCGAAGTGCATTTGTCTAACGTGCACAAACGCGAACCTTTCCGCCATCACTCTTACTTCTCCGACGTAGCGGTGGGAGTGATCTGCGGCCTTGGCGCCAGCGGTTATCGACTGGCCCTGGAGGCCGCCTTAGAGCAGCTTGAAAGACAGGCAACAGCTTGAACAACAAGCGTTAAACGCCCCTGACCGACCCTTGGGAGTTGATGATTCATGGATATCCGTAAAGTTAAGAAACTGATCGAATTGCTGGAAGAGTCCGGCATCGACGAGCTCGAGATCAAGGAAGGCGAAGAGTCCGTACGCATCAGCCGTCATAGCAAGACCCCGGCTCAGCAGTACTACGCGCCGGCTCCAATGCATGCTCCGGCTGCCGCGCCTGTCGCTGCCGCTGCTCCGGCTGCCGCTGCTGCACCTGCTGCCGCCGCCGCTCCAGCATTGAACGGCGCCGTTGCCCGTTCGCCGATGGTCGGTACGTTCTATCGCAAGTCTTCGCCATCCTCGCCATCCTTCGTGGAAGTCGGCCAGACCGTGAAGAAAGGCGACACCCTGTGCATCGTTGAAGCCATGAAGATGATGAACCACATCGAAGCTGAAACCAGCGGTGTGATCGAATCCATCCTCGTCGAAGACGGCCAGCCGGTTGAGTACGACCAACCGCTGTTCACCATCGTTTGAACCGCGGAGAGCCTTTGATGACTGCGAAGTTGGAAAAAGTTCTGATCGCCAACCGCGGTGAGATCGCCCTGCGGATCCTGCGCGCCTGCAAAGAAATGGGCATCAAGACCGTCGCCGTTTACTCCAAGGCTGACAAGGAACTGATGCACCTGGGCCTGGCAGACGAATCCGTCTGCATCGGTCCGGCATCGGCCGCCCACTCCTACCTGCACATTCCGGCAATCATCGCCGCGGCCGAAGTGACTGGCGCCACCGCCATTCACCCAGGCTACGGTTTCCTTGCGGAAAACGCCGACTTCGCCGAACAGGTCGAGAAATCCGGCTTCGCGTTCATTGGCCCGAAAGCCGAAACCATTCGCCTGATGGGCGACAAGGTATCGGCCAAGCACGCCATGATCGCTGCCGGCGTACCGACCGTTCCGGGTTCTGACGGCCCGCTGCCGGAAGATGAAGAAACCGCTCTGCGCATCGGTCGCGAAGTCGGTTACCCGGTGATCATCAAGGCCGCTGGCGGCGGCGGTGGTCGCGGCATGCGCGTTGTGCACAAAGAAGAAGACCTGATTTCCTCGGCGAAACTGACCCGCTCCGAAGCAGGCGCGGCGTTCGGCAACCCGATGGTCTATCTGGAAAAATTCCTGACCAATCCACGTCACGTGGAAGTCCAGGTACTTTCCGATGGCCAGGGCCACGCTATCCATCTGGGCGACCGCGACTGCTCGCTGCAACGTCGTCACCAGAAGGTGCTTGAAGAAGCGCCGGCACCGGGCATCGACGAGAACGCACGTGAGGAAGTCCTCGCACGCTGCGTCAGGGCCTGCATCGATATCGGCTACCGTGGCGCAGGCACTTTCGAGTTCCTGTACGAAAACGGTCGCTTCTACTTCATCGAGATGAACACTCGTGTCCAGGTAGAGCACCCGGTTTCGGAAATGGTCACCGGCATCGACATCGTCAAGGAGATGCTCAGCATCGCCGCCGGCAACAAGCTGTCGTTCACCCAGGATGACGTGGTCATCCGCGGTCACGCGCTGGAATGCCGGATCAACGCCGAAGACCCGAAAACCTTCATGCCGAGCCCGGGCACGGTCAAGCATTTCCACGCTCCAGGCGGCAACGGCGTTCGTGTCGACTCGCACCTGTACAGTGGTTATGCCGTTCCGCCGAACTACGACTCGTTGATCGGCAAGCTGATCACCTACGGCGCAACCCGTGACGAAGCCATGGCGCGCATGCGCAATGCGCTGGACGAAATCGTGGTCGACGGGATCAAGACCAACATCCCGCTGCACCGCGACCTGACCCGCGATGAAGGCTTCTGCAAAGGGGGCGTGAACATTCACTACCTCGAGCACAAGCTGGCTGGCGAGAAGCACTAAGCTTCGACCCGATCAACAAAGCCGCCTTCGGGCGGCTTTGTTGTATCTAAAGGTTTCGCACATTCCCTATGGGAGCGAGCTTGCTCGCGATAGTGGTGTATCAGTCAACATCCATGCTGGATGTACCGACCTCATCGCGAGCAAGCTCGCTCCCACAGAGTTCCGGGGTTAACCGGGGGGGGGCGACAACCCCAGGTCAACCCACTCCCACAAAACCCGCACTCTCGCGTAAACTTGCGCGCTTCTCGCAGCCCGCTAGGCTGCAATCAATATTTTTCAAAGGTGCCCGCCATGCCTTGGCTGCAAGTACGTCTCGCCATCAGCCCAGAACAAGCCGAAACCTATGAAGACGCTTTCCTTGAAGTGGGCGCCGTGTCGGTGACCTTCATGGACGCCGAAGATCAGCCGATCTTCGAGCCGGAACTCAATACCACGCCGCTGTGGTCGCACACGCACCTGCTGGCCCTGTTCGAAGGTGGCACCGAGCCCGGCCCGGTACTGGCCCATCTGGAGTTGCTGACCGGCAGCCCGTTACCTGAACACCACAGCGAAGTGATCGAAGACCAGGACTGGGAACGCAGCTGGATGGACGGTTTCCAGCCAATGCGGTTCGGCCAGCGCCTGTGGATCGTGCCGAGCTGGCACGCCGCGCCAGAGCCTGACGCAGTGAATCTGCTGCTGGACCCGGGCCTGGCATTCGGTACCGGCACCCACCCGACCACCGCACTGTGCCTGGAATGGCTCGACGGTCAGGACCTGAAGGACTGCAACGTCCTGGACTTCGGTTGCGGCTCGGGGATCCTGGCGATTGCCGCCCTGCTGCTGGGCGCCAAGAACGCGGTCGGCACCGACATCGACGTGCAGGCGCTGGAAGCTTCCCGCGACAATGCCGGGCGCAACCATATTGCTGACGAGCTCTTCCCGCTGTATTTGCCCGAAGACTTGCCGCAGGTTCAGGCCGATGTGCTGGTGGCCAACATTCTCGCCGGCCCGCTAGTGTCCCTGGCACCGCAGTTGTCCGGCCTGGTCAAGTCCGGCGGTCGCCTGGCGCTGTCGGGCATCCTCGCCGAACAGGGCGATGAAGTCGCTGCCGCCTACGCCAGGGACTTCGATCTGGATCCGATCGCCAATCGCGATGGCTGGGTACGCATCACTGGCCGTCGGCGCTAGAATGGCCGTCTGCATAATCCGGAAAGCCGCATGACCGATAGCTTCGTCACCCAGTGCCCGCATTGCCAAACCAGCTTCCGCGTCAGCCATGCTCAGTTGAGCGTGGCGCGTGGCGTGGTTCGCTGCGGCTCCTGCCTACAGGTGTTCAATGCCGCCAGGCAGCTGCTTGAGCAGGCCGGCAAGGAACCACCGGCAACGCAGCCGCTTCCGCCTGAGCAGCCTGCGCAGCCCCTCGAAGCATCGCCGCCGCGCGCCATTAGCCAAAAGCAGTGGAGCGCCACCGAGCTGGATCTGGACAGTCTCGACCTCGACGAAGAACTCGCCCGGCTCGAACAGCGAGAAATCCAGCCGGCCACCGAGCTCGGCCGCCATCGCGACGACTCGCTGAGCGCCCGCCGCGACAGCTCCGGGCAGGATGACGAGGAGCCGTGGTCCGACAGCCTGTTCAGTGAGTCGGCGGCCGACCGTGCGCTTCTCGACGAACCGCTCGACAGCCTTGAAACGCCAGAGCCGACGATCGAACCGGGCAAAACCTCGCGCACCGAACCTTCGCTGTCCCTGGAACCGGTTGATCTCGACGACGAGCCGCAACCACCCCAGCTGCGCCTGAACGACCCTCTCGATGCGCCGCTGAACCACGAACGCCTGTCAGCCGCCGACGAGAACGAAACCGACGACAACCTGCCCTCGATCGAACCGCTGCGCAAGCGACGCGAACGTAGCGAGCCGGGCGTGCGTGCCGAAGTGCTGCAAGACCTGACCGACGACCCACTGCAACTGGACTGGCAAAAACGCCGCTCGCCCTGGGGCCGACGGTTGTTATGGTTGCTGCTGGTGCTGATTGCTGCTGGCGCCCTCGCCGGCCAGTACATCGCCTACCATTTCGACGAACTGGCGCGACAGGATCAGTATCGCCCGTGGTTCCAGCAACTGTGCCCGCAAATCGGCTGCACCGTGCCTTCCAAGGTCGACATCGCGAAAATCAAGAGCAGCAACCTGGTGGTGCGCAGCCATCCCGAGTTCAATGGCGCCCTGGTGGTCGATGCGATCATCTATAACCGCGCGCCCTTCTCCCAGCCCTTCCCGCTGTTGGAACTGCGCTTCGCCGACCTCAATGGCCACCTGATCGCCAGTCGCCGCTTCAAACCCGGCGAGTACCTCAATGGCGACCTCGAAGGCATGGCGGAAATGCCCCCGCAAACGCCGATCCACATCGCCCTGGACATTCTCGACCCCGGCGCCAAGGCCGTGAACTACAGTCTGAGCTTCCACTCTCCGGAGTGAAACGCTTCTTTGCACCCGGATTGACATTGGCGCTCTGACTCCCCCTGGCCAACCAAACCATGGGTAATAACAGAATAACTGTTCAGATTTTGTTCAATTCAGCCTTTATCCAGTCATCGAGAGCGGGTATCATGCCAACCCTTTTTCGAACTCTCATGATCCGGCCCCACAACAGGGAAGTCCTATGTCGGCGGTACGCATCGGCCCATACACATTACACAACAGCTTGATCCTCGCCCCCATGGCGGGCGTCACCGACCAGCCCTTTCGTCAGCTGTGCAAGCGCTTGGGCGCGGGACTGGTCGTCTCGGAAATGGTCACCAGCGACATGAGCTTGTGGAACACCCGAAAGTCGCGCATGCGCATGATCCACGAAGGTGATCCCGAGCCACGCTCGGTACAGATCGCCGGTGGGGACGCGCAGATGCTGGCGGACGCCGCCCGTGCCAACGTTGAAATGGGCGCGCAGATTATTGATATCAACATGGGCTGTCCGGCAAAAAAAGTCTGCAACAAGGCTGCCGGTTCCGCACTGTTGAAGGATGAATCCCTGGTAACCGAGATCCTGCAGGCCGTCGTGGCTGCGGTCGATGTGCCGGTTACCCTGAAGATCCGGACCGGTTGGGACCGGGACAACAAGAACGGCCTGACGGTGGCGAAGATCGCCGAACAGGCAGGCATTACGGCGCTGGCGGTGCATGGCCGCACCCGTGCCGACCTGTACACCGGTGAAGCCGAGTACGACACCATTGCCGCGATCAAGCAGGCGGTGTCGATTCCGGTCTTCGCCAATGGCGATATCGATTCGCCGGAAAAAGCCCGGTACGTGCTCGACGCGACCGGTGCCGATGGTTTGTTGATTGGTCGGGCTGCCCAGGGGCGGCCATGGATTTTTCGCGAGATCGACCATTTCCTGCGTACCGGCGAGAAGCTCCCGGCGCTGGAACTGATCGAGGTGGAACGCATTCTGCTAGAGCATCTGGCCGCCCTGCACGCCTTCTATGGCGATGTCATGGGTGTGCGCATTGCTCGAAAGCATGTGGGCTGGTATCTCGCAACCCTGCCGGGCGCCAGGGAGTTTCGCGCCCACTTCAATCGTTTGGATGGTACGGATACACAATGCGCCAACGTTCGGGCGTTTTTCGCCGAGCGTTACAAGAGCCTGACAGGGGACGGAGAGTGGGTGGCCGCATGACGATGATGACCGAGACTTTAGTGAGTGGAACAACACCCGTGAGCGACAACGTAAATTTGAAACAGCACCTCAATACGCCGAGCGAAGAAGGCCAGACCCTTCGCGGGAGTGTCGAGAAGGCGCTGCACAATTATTTCGCCCACCTTGAGGGCGCTGCCGTCACGGATGTGTACAACCTGGTGCTCTCCGAAGTCGAGGCTCCCCTGCTCGAGTGCGTGATGAATTACGTCAAGGGCAACCAGACCAAGGCCAGCGAGATGCTCGGACTGAACCGGGGCACGCTGCGCAAGAAACTCAAGCAGTACGACTTGCTGTAAGCATTCAATCAAACCAGAAAGGCGCCCGCGTAAACCGGTCGCCTTTTTTGCTGACTTCCTTTGCTTTTGATGGAAATTGAGATGACCGACCAGACCACCCGCCTGCCGATCCGCCGCGCCTTGATCAGCGTTTCCGACAAGACCGGGATCCTCGAATTCGCCAAGGAGCTTGAAGCCCTGGGCGTCGAGATCCTCTCCACCGGCGGGACGTTCAAGCTGCTGCAGGACAACGGCGTTGCCGCAGTGGAAGTCGCGGATTACACAGGTTTTGCGGAAATGATGKACGGCCGGGTGAAGACCCTGCACCCGAAAATCCACGGCGGGATCCTCGGTCGTCGCGGCATCGACGACGCCATCATGAACGAGCACGGCATCAAGCCGATCGACCTGGTAGCGGTCAACCTGTACCCGTTCGAAGCCACCATCAACAAGCCTGGCTGCGACCTGCCGACCGCCATCGAGAATATCGACATCGGCGGCCCGACCATGGTCCGCTCGGCAGCCAAGAACCACAAAGACGTGGCCATCGTGGTCAACGCCAGCGATTACGCCAGTGTCCTGGAAAACCTCAAGGCCGGTGGCCTGACCTACGCTCAGCGTTTCGACCTGATGCTCAAGGCCTTCGAACACACCGCGGCCTATGACGGCATGATCGCCAACTACATGGGCACCGTAAACCAGGCTGCCGAGACCCTGAGCACCGAAGGTCGCAGCGAATTCCCGCGCACCTTCAACAGCCAGTTCATCAAGGCCCAGGAAATGCGCTACGGCGAGAACCCGCACCAGAGCGCGGCGTTCTACGTGGAGGCCAAGCCTGCCGAAGTCGGTATCGCCACCGCGACCCAACTGCAAGGCAAGGAACTGTCGTACAACAACGTGGCCGACACCGACGCCGCGCTGGAATGCGTGAAGAGCTTCGTCAAGCCGGCTTGCGTGATCGTCAAGCACGCCAACCCGTGCGGCGTGGCTGTCAGTCCTGATGCCGAAGGCGGCATCCGCAAGGCCTACGACCTGGCCTACGCCACCGACACCGAATCCGCGTTCGGCGGCATCATCGCCTTCAACCGCGAACTGGATGCCGAAACCGCCAAGGCGATCGTCGAGCGTCAGTTCGTCGAAGTGATCATTGCCCCAAGCGTCAGCGAAGAAGCCCGCGCCATCGTTGCCGCCAAAGCCAACGTACGCCTGCTGGCCTGCGGCGAGTGGTCGACTGACCGCGCCGCCGCATGGGACTACAAGCGCGTCAATGGTGGCCTGCTGGTACAGAGCCGCGACATCGGCATGATCGGCGCCAACGACCTGAAAGTGGTCACCAAACGCGCACCGAGCGAGCAGGAAATCCATGACCTGATCTTTGCCTGGAAAGTCGCCAAGTACGTGAAGTCCAACGCCATCGTCTACGCCAAGAACCGACAGACCATCGGTGTCGGCGCCGGCCAGATGAGCCGCGTAAACTCCGCGCGCATTGCTGCCATCAAGGCGGAACATGCTGGCTTGCAGGTAGCCGGTTCGGTGATGGCTTCCGACGCATTCTTCCCGTTCCGCGACGGTCTGGACAATGCGGCCAAGGCGGGCGTGACTGCCGTGATCCAACCAGGCGGCTCGATGCGTGATGCCGAAGTGATTGCTGCTGCCGACGAAGCCGGCATCGCGATGGTTTTCACCGGCATGCGCCACTTCCGTCACTGATACACCGATCAACTGTGGGAGCGAGCTTGCTCGCGATAGCGTCCGTTCAGACACATTGATGCTGGATTTGCCGCCGTCATCGCGAGCAAGCTCGCTCCCACAGGTAAAGCATCTTTGCGGTGCTCAACAGAATTTGCGTCATCCGAGGTTTTTGAAATGAATGTTTTGATCATTGGCAGCGGTGGCCGTGAACACGCCCTGGCCTGGAAAGTGGCTCAGGATCCGCGCGTGCAGAAGGTGTTCGTGGCTCCGGGCAACGCCGGTACCGCCATCGAAGCCAAGTGCGAGAACGTCGCCATTGACGTACTGGCGCTTGAGCAACTGGCAGACTTTGCCGAGAAAAACGTTTCGCTGACCATCGTTGGCCCTGAAGTGCCGCTGGTTGCCGGTGTTGTGGATCTGTTCCGCAGCCGCGGCCTCGATTGCTTCGGTCCGACCGCCGGCGCTGCACAGCTGGAAGGTTCGAAAGCCTTCACCAAGGACTTCCTGGCTCGCCACAAGATCCCGACTGCCGACTACCAGAACTTCACCGAAATCGAGCCAGCCCTGGCCTACCTGCGTGAAAAAGGCGCTCCGATCGTGATCAAGGCCGACGGCCTGGCCGCCGGCAAAGGCGTGATCGTCGCCATGACCCTGCCTGAAGCCGAAGACGCCGTGCGCGACATGCTGGCGGGCAATGCCTTTGGCGATGCGGGTTCGCGCGTGGTCATCGAAGAATTCCTGGACGGCGAAGAAGCCAGCTTCATCGTCATGGTCGACGGCAAGAACGTGCTGCCGATGGCCACCAGCCAGGACCACAAACGCGTCGGTGACGGCGACACCGGTCCAAACACCGGCGGCATGGGTGCTTACTCCCCGGCACCCGTGGTCACCGCCGACGTGCACAAGCGCGTCATGGACCTGGTGATCTGGCCGACCGTGCGCGGCATGGCCGAAGAAGGCAATGTCTACACTGGCTTCCTGTACGCCGGCCTGATGATCGACAAGGCTGGTAACCCAAAAGTCATCGAATTCAACTGCCGTTTCGGCGACCCTGAGACCCAACCGGTGATGCTGCGTCTGCAGTCGAGCCTGGTGCTGCTGGTCGAAGCCGCCCTGGCGCAGGCGCTGGATAAAGTAGAAGCGCAATGGGATCCACGTCCGAGCGTCGGCATCGTCCTGGCCGCTGGCGGCTATCCTGGTGACTACGCCAAAGGCGCAGCCATCAAGGGGCTGGATGCAGCCGCCGCACTGGAAGGCAAGATTTTCCACGCCGGTACTGCACTCATGGATAGTCAGGTGGTGACGGCCGGTGGTCGTGTGTTGTGCGCCACAGCCATGGGGGCCAGCGTCGACGCTGCGCAGCAGCAGGCCTACAAGTTGGCGGCTACGATTGACTGGGAAGGCTGTTTCTATCGCAAGGACATTGGCTACCGCGCCATTGCCCGCGAGCGCGGCGAGAATCAGGAATAAGGTAAACACCGCGCCAGGCAATGAACACGGTTCATTGCCTGGCTATTCCGGCACCGCGCATCGTTATATTCTGGCATCAACCTAACGAAGGGATTTCGCCGTGCGCTGGCTCAGGATTGCCATAAGCTTGACCGTCACTTTGCTGACCTTGCTCTGCATGCTACCGGCCCAGGCCGCGCAAGGCAGTGGCTGGGCGGTATTGCTCGACGAACAGGGCGCCCTGCAACTGAGCGACATCCGTTCCGCACGCTATACCAATCAATTCAGCCCTATCGAACTCGACCGCATTACCGCGGCCGAGCCCGATGGCGCGTTATGGTTGCGATTCAGGCTTGCGCCGGGTAACCACGAGCAATTGCTGCGAGTGTTCGCGCCTGACCTGCGCCAGTTCAACATGTACGTGCTGGACGGCGACAAGCTGATCGATCAATCCAGCACGGGCAACGAACAGCCGCAATCCGAGCGACCACTGCCCAGCAGCGACTTCATGCTGGCCCTGCCGCAAAGCGACACCCCCCTCGACGTTTACCTGCGACTGGCCTCCGACCACCAGTTACGCCCCTATATCACCCTGCAATCGGCGATCCTCGCGGCTGCCAACCAGAACCAGACGCTGATCTATGGCCTGCTGTTCGGTTGCATCGCCATGCTGATCCTGCACAATCTCATCCGCTACGCCTACACCCGCTCGCACAGCGCCCTCTGGTTGGCGACGTGCGAAGGGTTGTTGATGCTCAGCCTGCTGCTGTTGCTGAACCTCGCCGGTCCCTGGCTGCCGGACTGGCATGCACTGCAAACGCCGGGGGCTTACCTGGCATTGTTAATGACTGCGCCCTGCGGCCTGATGCTTGCCTATCGCTTCTTCTCCCCGCTCGGGCCGCACCCGCTGAACCGGTTGCTGCTCGGCGAGATCCTGCTCATCACCGCCTGCGGCTTGGTGCTGCTGTTCGTCAATACCTTGCCGCTGAACTTCATTACCTACGGCCTGGTAGCCCTGGCAGGCCTGACCATGCTGTTCATCAGCGCCCATCACTGGCAAAAAGGTTATCGCCCGGCTCGCCTCTTCGTGGTGGCCATGGTGGTGTTCAACCTCGGGACACTGATCATCCTGCCTGCCCTGTTGGGGCTGACCCTGATCGAACCCCATGGCCTGCTCACCACCTTGCTGGTGTTCATCTGCATCAGCGGCCTGCTGATGAGCATTGCATTGAGCGAGCGCCAGCGCCGCATCACCGAAGACCGTTTCAGCATCAGCCGCGACCTGGCGGCCAGCAACGCCGAGATCAACGCCAAGACCGAGTTCCTGGCGAAGATCAGCCATGATATCCGCACCCCGATGAACGGCGTCCTCGGCATGACCGAGCTGCTGCTGGGCACGCCGCTTTCGGTCAAGCAACGCGACTATGTGCAGACGATCCACAGCGCCGGCAACGAGCTGCTGACACTGATCAACGAAATTCTCGACATCTCAAAACTCGAGTCCGGGCAGATCGAGCTGGACGATGTGCAGTTCGACCTCAACGCGCTGATCGAAGACTGCCTGAGCATCTTCCGCGCCAAGGCCGAGCAGCAAAACGTCGAGTTGATCAGCTTCATCCAGCCGCAAGTGCCGCGGGTGATCAGCGGCGACCCGACACGCTTGCGCCAGACCCTGTTGAGCCTGCTGGAAAACGCCCTGAAAAAAACCGATGAAGGCGAAATCCTGATCGTCGTGGCGCTCGACGAGCGCAACAACAAACCGCGCCTGCGTATTGCCGTGCAGGACAGCGGCGAGCCCATGGACGCCGAAGAACGCGACGCCCTGATGCACGCCGAACTGCACAGCCGGCATTTCCTTTCGGCCACCCACCTGGGCGGCAACCTGGGGCTGGTGATTGCTCGTCAGTTGATCCGCTTGATGCAAGGGGAGTTCGGGATCAAGATAGGCAGCAACCAGGGCAGCACCCTGTGGCTGACCCTGCCGCTGGACCCGGATCACCTCGAACACCCGACCTCCGACCTCGACGGTCCGCTGCAAGGTGCGCGGGTATTGGTGGTGGACGACAATGACACCTGTCGCAAGGTGCTGGTGCAGCAATGCAGTGCCTGGGGCCTGAACGTCAGCGCCGCGCCTTCCGGCAAGGAAGCGCTTGCACTGCTGCGCACCAAGGCTCATTTGCGTGATTACTTCGATGTGGTCCTGCTGGACCAGAACATGCCCGGCATGACCGGCATGCAACTGGCGGCCAAGATCAAGGAAGACCCGAGCCTGAACCATGACATCCTGCTGATCATGCTCACCGGCATCAGCAACGCACCGAGCAAGATCATCGCGCGCAACTCCGGGATCAAGCGCATCCTCGCCAAACCGGTAGCCGGCTACACCCTCAAGACCACCCTGGCCGACGAACTGACCCAACGCAACAAAGGTCTCGTCGCTACGCAGCCCGTGCCAAGCGGCCAGGTCCTGCCGGTCAAGGTCCCCTGCGACTTCCGCATTCTGGTGGCCGAAGACAACAGCATCTCGACCAAGGTGATCCGCGGCATGCTGAGCAAGCTCAACCTGCAACCGGATACAGCCTGCAACGGCGAAGAAGCCTTGCAAGCGATGAAAGCCCAGCGTTACGACCTGGTGCTGATGGACTGCGAAATGCCAATCCTCGACGGCTTCTCGGCCACCCAGCAGTTGCGTGCCTGGGAAGTCGGCAACCAGCGGGTCCGTACCCCTGTGGTGGCGTTGACCGCCCATATCCTTGCCGAACACAAAGAGCGTGCGCGACAGGCCGGCATGGACGGACACATGGCCAAACCGGTCGAACTGTCACAGTTGCGCGAGCTGATCGAACACTGGGTCGCCCAGCGTGACCAGCACAATCGCGCAACGACCCAACCGTCCTGAGCCGACAGACGGCGCAACCCCTGATAGACTCCCCCTCGACTTCCCTCGCCAGTGAGCCCGGCACCATGCTCCATGTGTTGTTCAGCGTTTACCTGAAGATGCTGGTGCTCTACAGCCCATTCTTCGTGTTGTCCTGCTTCATCAGCCTGACCCGTGGTTATTCGCGCAAGGAACAGCGTCGGCTGGCCTGGAAAGTAGCGGTCGCTACCCTGGTCTCCAGTGTTCTGCTGTACTTGTTCGGCCGAGTGATTTTCAGTGTGTTTGGCATTACCGTGGACGCATTCCGCATCGGCGCAGGCAGCGTCCTGTTCATCTCGGCGCTGGGCATGGCGCAAGGCAAATCGGCGGTACAGACCGACAACGTGCAGCAGGATGTGACCATTGTCCCGCTGACCATTCCGCTGACCGTCGGCCCCGGCACCATCGGTGCCTTGCTGGTGATGGGTGTGAGCCAGCCGCACTGGGACGACAAGCTCACCGCGATTGTCAGTATTGCCTTGGCCAGCTTCACCGTGGGGGTAGTGCTTTATCTGTCCAGCCGCATCGAACGCATACTCGGCGATCAGGGCTTGCAGATTGTCAGCCGGTTGATGGGGTTGTTCGTGTGTGCACTGGCGGCACAGATCATCTTCACCGGGGTCAAGGGCTACCTGGTGCCTTGAAGCGACAGCTTGTCCAAAACCTGAAAACAAAGCCCTGTGCATTAATCACAGGGCCTTGTCTTTGATTGCGTGCGAAGCCTTTGAGTCAGGGCTGGAGTTTGCGCACGAACACCTTGTTTGAATAAGCTTCGATTTTCTCGTGGACCCGTCTACGGTAGTTTTCAAAGACCCGTCGGTCGAACACAAACACCCCGCCACCGGGAATGATCGCCAGCTCTCGATCGAACTCGCTCCACAGGAAAAAGTCGCTTTCAATCACGGCCGCGCTGTAGCGCAAGCCAAGCAGGCAGACGACCACTTCACCCGAGGCGAGCCGCTCACAAGGCGCGCACTTGAGGATACCCGAGCCGCCATTGGCAACATTGCCGCGAAAGAAATCCCAGGCAAACTCATCCAGCCGCAAAGCCTTATAGGTGCTCTCGAGGAGCTGGCCCAAGCGCTCCACGCCCAAGCGGCCCATCACGCTGTAACTGACGCTGAGCAATTGATGGACACTGGTGACCCGGATCGGATCAGCCGGAATGATGGCCTTGAGCCTGTATCCCGCCTTGAGCAATCGCCCTTGAAAATAATCGAACCAGGCCTTCCTCGACACTTGGCCCGGGTATTTCTCGTTGGCCGCCAGTTCCGCGTACAACAGGCAGTCCTGTATATCCTCCTGGTCTTGCAAATTTACCCGCGGGGTAAAGGACAGCAGACAACCACCCACTACGACAGCATTAACAGACTCAAGCATATTTACCCCATACAGCCAGTGCTTTAATCGATTACATCGATCAAAGCCCGCCCGCCTTATTGATCTGTCAATTGTTTGAAAAGGCCATCGGCAAATTGGTCGTTATAGGCATACACCATGTTTTTCTTTCGCTCGAATGCACGTCGATTAAACTTGCGCACACCGGCCCCCTGGAAAATTTGCAACCCCTGAGTCTTGTAGGTCACGAATAAAAAGTCGCCGTTGTATTCCTTGTCCACCAAGTCAAGACCGCCCAACAACATGGACATGCCGCCGCCTGGCGTCGCAATGCAAGGAACAGCCTTGAAGCTGACGACATCGTTTTTCCTGCTGCCGACATCGACAATTTTCAACGCGTCCTTATCGCCCCTCAATTTGCTGAAACCCGACGCCACCAGGTTCAGGACGCTGCTTGCTCCACCGGAGATAACGGTCTCAAGCACTTGCAAAATCGCTTCATTCATCGTGATGGTGAGCTGTTTGCTGACGTATTTCTTGTAGGTGAAGCCTCCCGTCACCCAGCCCACCGCCAACAATGCCTCGTTGTACTTCAGGTAGCGTTCTTCGTTGCTGGCTTCCTTGGGCAGGCTCCGGACCTGCGCTTCGGCAAACTGCTGGCAGTCCAGCGCATCCTGCCGGTCGTCCTCAGAAAGTGCCTGGTCGAACACCACCAGCGAGGGCCCTACTACCGAATCCCCCACACCTTGCGCCGACGAATCACTCGGTGCTGCGCCCAGGATCGAGGTGGAACGCTTGGTCCGCGCCCGTGGCGCGACGTTTTTCAGTTCTGCCGCAATGCCTTCGAAATACTTATCCTGCATGGCATCATCAAATGCGACTTGAGCCACTGAGTAATCATTTATATCGACCATTTAAATCTCCATTTAATCAATAAGCCGCCTCATGCGACCAGCTGAAAACTAAAGCGCGGAGTTGAATCGGTCAAAGTAAAAACACTCAGAACTTATTTCAGGAACTATTAGAAAATAAAAAGGCCCGCGACAACTTTCGTCAATCGCAGGCCCTATCGTTAGTTGTTGCCTTGAACATCAGCGACCTTTGAGCAAAGCCGCTTTCACTCAGGTGACTGGCTTGCTTGGGTACCAGCGTGGCGTGTAAACCCAATCACCGCCGCCGACCCGCGGAAAAACACAGGTCAGGGATGAGCCGATCAAGACCATCGTGCGCATATCGACCTGGTCGGGAGTCAATTGGCCAAGAGTAGTGACGCGCAGCGCTTGCCCCGGACGCCCGATGTCCCGGCCCAACACCACAGGAGTCTCAGGCACGCGGTGCCGAGCGACGATGTCCAGCGCCTGGCCCAATTGCCACGGCCGTGAACGTGAGATCGGGTTGTAGAAGGCCAGGGCCAGATCGGCTTGAGCGGCCAGGTCCAGGCGTTTTTCGATGATTGCCCAGGGCTTGAGGTTATCCGACAGCGACAGCACACAGAAATCATGCCCCAGCGGTGCACCGGCCTGGGCGGCTGTCGCCAGCGAGGCGGAAACCCCCGGCAAAATCTCGAGTTCGACATTGTGCCAATGGACGTCGGTGGATTCGTGCAGCGCCTCCAGCACAGCCGCAGCCATGGCGAAAACCCCCGGATCCCCTGAAGAAACCACCACCACCGAACGCCCCTGGGCCGCCAGTTCAAAGGCGTGACGGGCGCGTTGCATCTCTTCGCGGTTGTCAGTGCAATGCAGCACCTGATCGGCGCGAAACGGCCCGGCCATGCGCACGTAAGTTTCGTAGCCCAATACATCGTTGGCACGGGCCAGTTCAGCCTTCACTGCCGGTACCATCAGTTCCGCGGCACCTGGCCCCAGACCGATCACAGCCAGGCGTCCGCGAGGCCGGCCAATCTGCAACGGATCCAGCGGCTGACCGGTCACCGCAATAGCCAGCGTATCGTCGCCATGGAGGGTGACGGGCTCGCCGATAGCCAAGCGCAGGCGCTCACCGAGATCACCCTCGACGCTGGCAAAACGCAGCGGCACGCCCAATTCAAGCGCCGCTTCCCGCAGCCCGGGACTGGCCATTTCGGTGTCGGCGGCTAACAGGCAGGCCAGCGACTGCACAGCGATTTTTGCCTGATGCAATGCCTCGCGAACCGCCACTGCGACGTTCACCAGACCAGCATCCACAGCGACCATCACATTGCGCGGGTAGATCAACAATTCGTTGGCCGCGGGTGCCCGTTCGGCATGACCGACATGCACCGCCAGTCGGGCCTGAGCATCTTCGGGCAACTGCGCCTGCGCCAGCCATGGGGCTTCACCCTCAATGCGCACCGTTTCGCCGGCCAGCAGATCGGAGACAAAACGCTTGCCCAGTTCCAGATCACCAAGGGCATAACCGCTGGGCGGGTTGAGCAGGCAGGTGCCGAAACGCAACTCGCCGCTGGTAGTGATCGCCGCAGCGACTTCAAGTGCGGTGGCAATCTCCCGCGCCATCACATTCACCCCGCCGAGACCGCCCAGCAGCGGCACTACGGCGCTGCCGTCTTCAGCCACCGCCAATACTGGTGGCTCGGCGCCCTTTTCCAGCAACAAGGGCGCCAGCGTGCGGATCACGATCCCGGCCGCGCACAGGGCAATGATCGGCGTGCCCTGTTGATAGAGCTCGCGCAGGGTCGCACCGAATTCGTGATAGACCCGGTCCGCGCCTTCGACCCGTTCGGCCAGACCATGGATCAGGGCTTCGGGGTACACCTGTTGAATGCTGCGCGCGGTAGCGAGGCTGCCATTGCCGAGAATGACAATCGCCGGAACTGGACGGGTCATCAGCCTTGCCACCTTTCGCCGGGAACGATGATCAACGAGAAATACGGCGAGGACATCGGCTCGACCTGATCCAGCGGCACGATCTTCTGATTGGCCATGGTCGCGCGTTCGACGTACAGCGCACGTTCGGCCAGGCCGAGCTCTTCCAGCACCTGGCGGACCTTGGGAAAGTTGCGCCCCAGTTTCATGATCACCGCCGCATCGGCATCGGCCAGGCGACGCTTGAGTTCGTCGTGCGGCAGCACACCGGACAACACCGACAGACTCTGATTGCGATATACCAGCGGTGCACCGAGCACCGAGGCGCCACCAAGCATCGAACACACACCGGGCACGACCTCAGCCTGATAGCGCTCGGCGAGCCGGTCGTGCAGGTACATGTAGGAGCCGTAGAAAAACGGATCGCCTTCGCAGATCACCGCCACATCACGGCCCGCGTCGAGATGCTCGGCCAGTTCTTGCGCAGCGTCATCGTAGAAGTCGCTGATCACTTGTTCATAGGACAACGGTGCCGGCAAGGCTTCGGTGGTCACCGGGTACACCAGTGGCAACAAATTCTGTGCGTCTTGCAGGTGTGCTTCGATGATGCCGAAGGCATTGCCCTTCTTGCCCTTGGCGACGAAGTACGCCACCACCGGGGATTCGCGCAGCAAACGCAGGGCCTTGATGGTGATCAGTTCCGGATCACCGGGGCCGACGCCGAGGCCGATCAAACGTCCAGGTTGCTGCATCATTCGATCTCCGTGGCGAGGGCATTGACAGCGGCGGCGGCCATGGCGCTACCGCCCAGGCGACCCTGCATGATGACAAAAGGCACGCCACGGCTGTCAGCCGCCAGTGCTGCCTTGGATTCGGCTGCGCCGACGAAACCCACCGGAAAACCGAGGATCAACGCCGGTTTCGGCGCACCGGCGTCGAGCATTTCCAGCAAGTAAAACAGCGCCGTCGGCGCATTGCCGATGACCACCACACTGCCTTCCAGATGCGGGCGCCACAGTTCCAGCGCGGCGGCGGAGCGGGTGTTGCCCAGCTCGCGAGCCAGTGCTGGAACACTGTCATCGCGCAGGGTGCAGATCACCTGGTTGTTCGCCGGCAAGCGTGCGCGGGTCACGCCCTCGGAGACCATCCGCGCATCGCACAGGATCGGCGCACCGGCCGCCAGCGCATCGCGCCCCGCCTTGCCCGCACCTTCGGAAAACTGCAAACCGTCGATGGCCTCGACCATGCCGCAGGCGTGGATCACACGCACCGCGAGTTTCTCCAGATCGGCCGGGATGCGGTCGAGGTTGGCCTCGGCGCGAATGATCGCGAAGGAGTTGCGATAGATCTCCTGACCGTCGCGGATGTAATCAAGCATCAAGGGGGCTCCGTGAGCGGGCGTCGAGCAAGGCCGCGACCGCTTCAATAGTAAGGTTGCGTGCGTGCAGCGCGCCGAAACCCGGCTGCGCTGCATCGCGTAAATAGAGATCGTAGTGACCGGGGGCCACGGCCAGCAAAGTGACGGGCGCCGTATGCGCGGCGGCGCAGGAACGCGGGCAACCGCTCAAATGTACGTTCGGTGCTTGTCCGTGACGCTGCAGCACTTCGGCCAATTTCAGGGCATCACCCTTGGTCTCGGCCAACCCCTTGGCGCAACCGATGGAACCGGTGCAGGCGATCAACCGGGACAATGGCTGATCGGCTTCGCACTGCAAGCCCAGACATTGCAATTGCCGAATGACCTCGGCGGCGTTGTTCACGCGGACATTGGGCAGCAGCAGGCTTTGCCAAGGTGTGAAGCGCAGACTGGAATCACCGAACTCGCGTGCCAGTTGCGCCACACCTCGCAGCATCGTCGGATCGAGCCGACCCAGCGGCGGGACAGCCCCCACATAGACAACACCGGGCTCGGCCTGGGGATGTGCGCCGATGTGCACATCACTGGAGCCCGAAACCCGCTGCCAACCGACAACCGCTTGCATCGATACTCGCTCAGCCAGCCGAAGCAGTACGAACTCGACCGAGTATTCGGCCAGCAAATGACGCATACGCGTCTGCTCGGGGCGCGCCAGTTCCAGGAACAACTCAAGGACCGCGACCACCAGCGCGTGCCCGTCATCGAGTGCAACCGAACCGGCGGGGCTGTCCGTCGGGCATCCCGCCAGACCGAACGCGAACCGTCGCTCACCGTATTGCTCAAACGCCGAGAGCCACAGGTCATGGGGATGTTCGAGCATCGTCAGGTCTTCGCCACCATCGAGTTGCACGGCGAACTTGGCACTGAGGTCGTGGAACGCTTCCTGGCTTTGCAGTGTGGCAAGGATCTGCCCGGCCAGCGGGCGAGTGTCGAACAGCATGCGCCGATCGATCCCGGCGCCGGGGCTGAGCATCAGGTTGCGTACATCGTCGCCAGCCGCCGTGCGCGGCCCCAGATCGGCGGCCAACAGGCTGTCGATCAACGCCGATTGCTCGTTGCCGATGCCGCGGATCTGCAGATTGGCCCGGTTGGTCGCCTCGATCGCCCCGCTGGCGTAACGCTCGGCCGCAGACGCTACGGCCTCGGCCTGGTCGCTGCTGATCGAACCACCGTTCAACTTGATCCGGCAGATGCCGCCATCCAGTGCCGGCACGATACGCAGCAACCCCGGGCAAGCCGAGGGGCGTAAGGCAGTGGACAGCGGACGTTGGTTCAAGGCGGACCCGTTCAGGTGGCGAGGCGATTCACGGCGAAAGTGCGCGGTATTATGCCTGCTTTACTTCGCTGCATGAAAAGACTCCGGTCGGGAAGAGAAGGCAGTCAGCTCAAGGAACCCGCGCTATCATGCCGCCCAACAACGTTTAACGCGTGATTGAGGAATGGCATGACACCCTGGCTGACGGTAGTAGGCATCGGCGAAGACGGTTTCAAGGGCCTGGGCAAGAATGCCCGGCATGCGCTGTTGCGCGCCTCGAAAATCTTCGGCGGCCAGCGGCATCTGGATTTGCTCCCGCCGTGCATACGCGGCGAGCGCCAGCCGTGGCCGACCCCCTTCTGCCTGGAGTCGCTACTGTCGCGCCGTGGCGAACCCGTCTGCGTCCTGGCCAGTGGCGACCCGATGTTCTTCGGCGTCGGCGCCAGCCTCGCCCGGCAACTCCCCGCAGCCGAGATGCTGACGCTTCCCGCGCCGTCCTCCTGCTCACTGGCCGCAGCACGAATGGGTTGGCCCTTGCAGGAAGTGGTCACCCTTTCGGTGGTGGCCCGGCCTGTCGCCGCACTCAACGCCCACCTGTCCAGCGGCGTGCGCTTGCTGGTATTGAGCAACGACGGCCGCAGCCCCGCAGCCATCGCGGCCCTGTTGCGCGAACGTGGCTTCGGCCCTAGCCGTCTCACCGTGCTGGAACACCTGGGCGGTGAAACCGAGCGGCGTATCGACGGTATCGCCAGCGACTGGAACGATCCGCGGATCGCCGACCTGAACCTGATCGCCATCGAGTGCGTCGCCGAGCCGAACACGCTGCGCCTGTCGCGACTGGCCGGCCTGCCCGACTCGGCCTTCCGGCACGACGGCCAATTGACCAAACGCGATGTGCGCGCCATCACCCTCGCGCGCCTGAGCCCGGTCCCTGGCGAACTGTTGTGGGACGTCGGCGCCGGCAGTGGCTCGATCGGCATCGAATGGATGCGCGCTCACCCCAGTTGCCGCGCACTGGCCATCGAGGCGGATGCGGGCCGACAAACGTTGATCGAACACAACCGCGATGCCCTCGGCGTTCCCGGCCTGCATCTGGTTCGCGGCAGTGCGCCGCTGGCCTTGGCCGGGCTGGAGCGACCGGATGCGATTTTCATCGGCGGCGGAGTCACCCGCGAAGGCGTACTCGATACGTGCTGGGCCGAACTCAAACCCGGGGGCCGGTTGGTCGCCAACGCTGTCACCCTGCAAAGTGAAATGACCCTGATGGCCTGGCGCGAGCAACACGGTGGGGAGCTGACACGCATTCATATCGCACAAGCACAACCGCTGGGCGACTTTGACACCTGGCGCCAGGCCTTGCCGATTACTTTGCTGGACGTGACGAAACCCTTCGATGCGTGACGAAACCGCCGAACAACCCGCACCACTGCGCAGCGGCCTGACCACCGGCAGTTGCGCCACGGCCACCAGCCTCGCCGCCGCGCGTCTGCTGCTGGATGGCACATCGGCCGATGCGGTGGAAATCGTGTTGCCCAAGGGCAAACAGGTGCAGATGCGCCTGGAGTTCTGCCGCCTCACCGAGGACGGCGCCGAAGCGGGAACCCTCAAGGACGCCGGTGATGATCCGGACGTGACCCATGGTGCCCTGCTCTACTCCCAGGTGCGCCTGAATAGCGAACCCGGGACTCGCTTCAAGGCCGGTCGCGGCGTCGGCACAGTGACCCGACCCGGGCTGGTGCTGGGTGTCGGCGAGCCCGCGATCAACCCGGTGCCGCGCAAAATGATCAGCGAACACCTGGCCCGGCTGGCCGACGAACTCGGCTACAGCGGCGGCTTCGAGGTCACGGTCAATGTCGAGAACGGCGAGGCGCTGGCATTGAAAACCATGAACCCGCGCCTGGGCATTCTTGGCGGCTTGTCGATACTCGGAACCAGCGGCATCGTCCGACCGTTTTCCTGTGCGGCCTACATCGCCTCGATCCACCAGGGCATCGACGTGGCGAAAACCAACGGTTACCTGCACATCGCCGCCTGCACCGGCAACGCCAGCGAAGACACCATGCGCCGGGTCTACAACCTGCCGGAAATCGCCCTGATCGAAATGGGCGACTTCGTTGGCGCCGTGCTCAAGCACCTGCGCAAAGTACCGGTGGAAAAACTCAGCCTGTGCGGTGGATTCGGCAAGATCAGCAAGCTGGCGGCCGGGCACATGGATTTGCACAGTCGCCATTCGAGCATCGACCTGCCGCAACTGGCGCTATGGGCGGCACAGGTCGGCGCCGATGCGGCGTTGCAGCAGAGCATCCGCGAAGCCAACACCAGCCAGCAGGCACTGGCCATGGCCGCCGCAGCCGGGGTCGCCCTGGGTGATGCAGTCTGCCGGCACGCCTTGGACTTTGCCCGCAGCGTGGTGCCGGCGCAGGTTCAGGTGGAAGTCTTTGCCATCGATCGCCAGGGCGGGATTGTTGGCCATGCAGGGGCCTTTCAATGAAGCGCATCCTGTTGCTCGGCGGCGTGACTGAAGCCATGGCCATTGCCCGCACGCTGGGACCGCTGCACATCTACAGCCTGGCCGGTGTCGGTCGGGTGCCGACGGACCTGCAATGCCAGGTTCGTGTCGGTGGCTTTGGCGGTGCCGAGGGCCTGGCGCAATTCATTAGCGATGAAGGCATCGATCTGCTGCTCGATGCCACTCACCCCTACGCGGCCCAAATCAGCCAGAACGCCGCGACCGCCGCGCGCTTGAGCGGCATTCCCTGCTGGGCGCTACGGCGTCCGGCCTGGGAAGCCCAGGCGGGGGATGACTGGCGGGAAGTCAGCGATTGGGCCGAACTGATCGAAGCCCTGAAGCCCTTCCGCCGACCGCTGTTCACCCTCGGTCGCGAACCTCTGCAACACCTGGATGAAATTCCTGCGGAGCAATTCTGGACCCTGCGCGCACTGGACCTGTATCCGGGCAACGAGCGCTGTGAAGTGATCGGCGCACGTGGGCCATTCCTGATCGACGATGAACGTGAGTTGTTCGAACGGCGAAACATCGACGTGCTGATCAGCAAGAACAGCGGCAGCACGGCCACCGAGCCGAAGCTGGAAGTCGCACGTGAGTGTGGGGTGCCGGTGATTGTCTTGAAGCGCCCCGAATTGCCAAGTGTGGAACGGGAATTTGGCTCGGTGGCAGATATGCTGGATGCCCTACCAGTGTAGGACTATTCCTTAGACCTGCTGAACCTTGCGATTCCGCTGGCAGTATTCTCAGACGAAACTGGCTATCGACTCTACGGCCTCAATCCTATAGTTCGCCTCCCCCTGAACCAATCAAGCGCACCCAACATCCACAGGGATGAATGGTCTCGCCCAAAAGAAAGTGCCGCTTGCCACTCTGTATCCCAAGGAATACGATTCAACATGATCGAATTTGAGCGATCCCAAGTATTTGCTGACTGGCTCAACTCGCTGAGGGACACCATCGGCAAAGCTCGAATAATTGCCAGACTCCGGGCAGCCGAGTATGGAAATTTTGGTGATTGTGAATCTGTAGGTGCTGCGGTTTATGAGATGCGCGTTCACTACGGCCCGGGCTACAGGATGTACTTCACTCGCAGAGATGAGGTGATTTACTTGCTGTTGATCGGGGGTGACAAGTCGACTCAAAAACGAGATATCAAACGTGCTATTCAAATGGCACACAATATCGGTAATGAGGAGTAAATCATGGCCGAACAATTTACCCGTTTTGATGCCGTCGAGTTTCTCAAAACTCCGGAGGAAATGGCGGCTTATCTGGATGCCTGCTTTGAAGAAGATGCCGGAGACGGCGTGCTGATACGTGCAGCGCTCAACGATATCGCCCGAGCAAAGGGCATGACACAAATCGCCCGTGATGCCGGTCTGGGGCGCGAGAGTCTTTACAAAGCGCTGAGCAGTAGTGGCAATCCGGAATTCGCGACTATCATGAAAGTTATGAAAGCCTTGGGTCTGCGCTTGCATGCCATCGCTGTCTGATTACGCTGCGACACCAAACCGCACGCCGCCTTTTTACTTATCGGCCCTGATCAGGCTAAATAGCCCGCGCCTGATCACCTACCCAAACGGATTTGTCCCATGTCCCGACAACGGCTCGCAATTGCCTGGATAGCCTGCTTCGCAGTGCTGTTCAACATGCTCGCCATGCCGATGTCCGGAGCGATGGCGCAAACGACGAAGTCACCTGCCGAACAGTTGTTGTGGGGCAGTTTCTGCAGTTCCAGCGGCACCAGGATGGTGGCGATTTCCATCGGGGACCTTGAACAGAAAGCCCCGCAAAGCGACGATCATTCCAACATGCAGCATTGCTGGTGCTGCTCCGGTTCTGCGCCATTGGTGGCGTTGCCGGGGCATTCGCCACAGCTGAATTTCGCCCGCTTCGAGTCCAACCGAAGCGTGCCTGCCACCTCCCTCGAAAGCCCGTCACCGCGCCAGCAATGGCCGAGCCTCAACCCCCGCGCGTCCCCTCTGGTGTGATTTTTTCTCGCAATTGACTGCGTTTTAAATCGTTCCGGAGAACTGTCATGTTGAACAAACTCATCGTTCTGGCCGCGTTGCTGCTGCCTGCCTGCTTTGCCAATGCCCACGAATACAAAGTCGGCGAACTGGAAATCGCGCATCCGTGGTCCCAGGAGTTGCCACCCAATGCGCCGACCGTTGCGGCGTATTTCGTGATCAACAACGAAGGCAAGACCGCCGACCGCCTGCTCAGCGTCGACACCCCCATTGCCGGCGAAGCGCAATTGCATGAGCACGTGATGCAAGGCAACATGATGAAAATGCAGCACGTACCGAGCGTGGAAGTGCCCGCCGGAGGCGAGGTTACTTTCGCGCCGATGGCCTATCACGTGATGTTGCTGGACCTCAAGGACCGCAGCCTGCTGGTTGACGGCAAGCGTTTCCCCATGACGTTGCACTTCGAGAAGTCCGGTGACGTGACGGTCGAAGTTGCGGTGCAGAAGCAGGCGCCGGACGCCATGCAAGCGCACGTGCACAAGCCGTAATCACCTGAACTGAAAACGCCCATGCGCCCGCTTAGCGCCAGGTCATCCAGGTCACGCGATCAGGCATTGAGCCTGACACGCGGCAGCTGGATCAGCCTGTTCGCCATGCTGATGATCTTTATCGGCCCGCTGATCTCTCAGTCGATGCCGATGGATTCGCGCGCCATGTCGATGACCATGCCTGTAGGTATGAGCATGGACATGTCGGCGATGGAGCATGCCGACCATGCCACGCAAGCCACCGCCGAGCATTGCCCGCCTGCCCCGGGGCACCATGTGCTGTGGGAAAAGTGCGGCTATTGCAGCCTGCTGTTCAATTGCCCGGCGCTGACCGGTGGCGTGTCTTTCGCCAACTTCGTCATCCCGCCCGTCAACACCTTCACCCCCCCCTCCCCACGCCTGGGCCATGCCCGGCAAACCTTCTTCCCCGGCGCCCGCCCCCGCGCCCCGCCCGTCGTCGCGTAATCACTCACTTCTGATTTCACACGGTCCGCAAGACAGCCACGCTCATTCCCACAGGGATTGTGCAGGCTGCCGGCCGTGTCGTTTACGACTGTTCGATGGAAATTGTCATGTCCAGGTTTTCTGCTGTCCCGTGCTTGAGTCCTGCCCAAACCTCTTATGCCCTGAACGAATCCGCCGTTCGTTTCAGGCACGCCACCGCGATCCTGTGCGGTGCCTTGCTGGCGCCTTCTGCGCTTGCCGATGAGCATGCCGGTCACAGTGAAGAACTGAGCCCGACAGTGATTACCGCCGTTGCCCCCAGTTCACCTTTGACCATCGTCACCAACCCCAAGGACCCGCGCCAACCGGTGCCGGCCAGCGACGGTGCCGATTACCTGAAAACCATCCCCGGCTTCGCCATGGTGCGCAATGGCGGCACCAATGGTGATCCGGTGCTGCGCGGCATGTTCGGCTCGCGGCTGAACATTCTCACCAACGGCGGCATGATGCTCGGCGCCTGCCCTGGCCGGATGGACGCTCCAACTTCCTACATTTCGCCGGAAACCTACGACAAGCTCACCGTGATCAAAGGCCCGCAAACCGTGCTGTGGGGACCGGGTTCTTCGGCCGGGACCATCCTGTTCGACCGCGAGCCGGAGCACTTCGGCGAACTCGGCACACGGGTCAACGCCAGCGTACTGGCTGGCTCCTACGGTCGCTTCGACAAACTGGTGGACGCTGCCGCCGGTGGCCAGTCGGGTTACGTGCGGGTCATCGGCAACACCGCGCACTCCGACGACTACCAGGATGGCAACAACGACACCGTGCCGTCGCGCTATGAAAAATGGAACGGCGACGTGGCCGTCGGCTGGACGCCGAATGCCGACACCTTGCTGGAGCTGACCGCCGGCCGTGGCGATGGTGAAGCCCGGTACGCCGGGCGCGGCATGGACGGTTCGCAGTTCCTGCGCGAGAGCCTCGGCCTGCGCTTCGAGCAGTCCAACATCGGCGACGTACTGGATAATATCGAGGCGCAGGTCTACTACAACTACGCCGACCACGTGATGGACAACTACACCCTGCGCACGCCGTCCGGCAGCGGGATGATGGCCGGGCCCATGGCCTCCAACGTCGACCGCCGCACCCTCGGCGCCCGGGTCAAGGCCACCTGGCGCTGGGCCGATGTGCAACTGATCAGCGGCATCGACGCGCAGACCAACGAACATCGCCAGCGCAGCGCCATGGGTGTCGACGCCTACAAGGACCTGCCGTACACCAAGGATGCCGACTTCCATAACTACGGTGTGTTCGGTGAAATGACCTGGTACGCCGCCGACCGTGACCGCCTGATCAGCGGCGCACGCCTGGACCGCGCCTCGGCCAAGGATTATCGGAAGACCATCGGCTCGGGCACGATGACCCGCCCGAATCCGACCGCCGACGATACCCGCGCCGACACCCTGCCCAGCGGTTTCATCCGCTACGAGCACGACCTGGCCGACAGCCCGACCACCTTGTATGCCGGCCTCGGTCACATCCAGCGATTCCCGGATTACTGGGAGCTGTTTTCACCCAAGTCCGGCCCCGCCGGTTCGGTCAATGCTTTCGATTCGATCAAACCGGAAAAAACCACCCAGCTCGATTTCGGCCTGCAATACAAGACCGAAGACCTCGAAGCATGGGCCTCGGCTTACGTCGGGCAGGTGCGCGATTACATCCTGTTCAACTACACCCCGACAATGATGGGTACGACCTCGCAAGCCGAAAACATCGACGCGCGAATCATGGGCGGTGAACTGGGCGCCGCCTACAACTTCACCGAGAACTGGAACGCCGACGCGACCCTGGCCTATGCCTGGGGCAAGAACAGCAGCAATGGCAGTGCATTGCCGCAGATGCCGCCGCTGGATGCCCGTTTCGGCCTGACCTACAGCGAAGATAACTGGAGCGCCGGCGCACTGTGGAGAGTGGTCGCCGCGCAAAACCGTATCGACCAGAACAAGGGCAACGTGGTCGGCAAGGACTTCGGCAAGACGCCGGGGTTCGGCGTGTTCTCTCTCAACGGTGCCTATCGGATCAACAGCAACTGGAAGGTCAGCAGCGGCGTCGACAACCTGTTCGGCAAGGCTTACGCCGAGCACTTGAACCTGGCCGGTAATGCCGGTTTCGGCTACCCGGCCAATGACCCGCAAGCCATCAAGGAACCGGGGCGCACGCTCTGGACCAAGGTGGACATGAGCTTCTGAGAACAGCCCAGGCAGGCCGCTCTTTTGTGGGAGCGAGCCTGCTCGCGATCGGTTGCGCAGCAACCGCAAAAACAAACAACTAAAAGATCCAGCCAAGCGGAGCACACGTGATGAAACAGCCCAAAGTGAATTTCTACAACCTGGCGTGGCGCTGGCATTTCTATGCCGGATTGTTCGTTGCGCCGTTCATGGTGATGCTGGCCTTGACCGGTACTATTTACCTGTTCAAACCGCAACTCGATTCACTGATGTACAGCAGCCTGCTCAACGTCCCGGCCGGTCATCACACCGTCCCGGCCGACGACCTGCTCAACCGGGTGAAAGCGGCGTACCCGCAAGGGACCGTCAAGCAATACCTGCCACCGGTCAATGCCGAGCGCAGCGCCCAGTTTGTCGTCCTCAATGGCGGCAACGAACTGAACGTTTTTGTCGATCCATACCACGGCGACATCCTCGGCGAGCAAGACGCCAAGAAGAACCTGCAAGCCATTGCCCGGTCGATTCACGGCGAGCTGATGATCGGCACCGTTGGCGATCGGCTGATCGAACTGGCCGCCGGTTGGGGCGTGGTGCTGGTGGTGTCCGGGATTTTCCTGTGGTGGCCGCGCGGTCAGGCAGCAGGCATCTTGTGGCCGCGCCTGAACAGTCGCGGTCGAATCTTGTGGCGTGACCTGCACGCGGTCACCGGGTTCTGGGGCGCGTCCCTGCTGCTGGTGATGCTGCTCAGCGGCATGACCTGGACCGGCTTCTGGGGCAAGCAGTACGCTGAAGTGTGGAACGTGTTCCCGGCGGCCATGTGGGATGACGTACCGAAGTCCGATGTCGAGGCGCGCAGCCTCAACACCACCACCCGCCAGACCGTGCCGTGGGCCATGGAAAATACGCCGATGCCAATGTCCGGCGATCATGCCGAGCACATGGCCCACGACGGCGCAGCGGCCGGTCCGGCATCGCCGACCATACGCCTGCAGGACGTACAAAACATCGCCAGAGAGCGCAAGGTCGAAGCGGGTTACAGCATCACCCTGCCGACCACCGCGACTGGCGTGTTCACCATCGCCGTGTTCGCCGACGACCCACGCAATGACGCCACCCTGCACATCGATCAGTACACCGGCAAGGTCCTGGCCGATGTACGTTTCGAGCAGTACGGTACCGTCGCCCGCGCCACGGAAATCGGCGTGATGCTGCACGAAGGCAAGATGTTCGGCACGTTCAACCAGATCATCGTGTTGCTGATCTGCCTGATGATTTTGCTCAGCGCGGTCAGTGGCGTGGTGATCTGGTGGAAGCGTCGCCCCCAAGGAAAACTCGGCGTGCCGCCACTTCGTCACGACCTGCCGAAATGGAAAACTGCGACGGTGATCATGTTCGCCCTGGCGGTGGCCTTCCCGTTGGTGGGCGCGTCGCTGGTGGTGGTGTGGGTGCTGGATCGTGTGCTGCTGTCGCGTTTCACCCGGCAAACTGAATCGGCCTCATCTTCATCTTGAAACAGGCGAGATGCGCGGGGCGAAAGGCACTGTAAACTCCCCGCGAATCATCTCAGCCCCATCGCGAGCAAGCTCGCTCCCACAGGGATTGCGTAAAACCTGTGGGAGCGRGCTTGCTCGCGATGGGGCCCTTGGCATCACCTCAAGAGCCACTGCATGACCTCGCTGAACCTCACAAACCTCACCTGGTCCCCACTGGGTCACGGCCATTGCCACCACCAGTTCCAGCTGCGTGACGCCTCGCTACACGTGGCCGCCGGTGAGTTCGTCGGGCTGATCGGCCCCAACGGCAGCGGCAAGACCAGCCTGTTGCAGTGTGCCTGGCGCTTCAGCAAACCGGAAAGCGGTGAAGTCAGACTCGATCATCAGAATATCTGGAAGCAATCCTCGCGCTGGTGCGCGCAACGCATCGCCGTGGTGCTGCAGGAGTTCCCTGATGCCTTCGGCCTGACCGTCGAGGAAGTGGTCGCCATGGCGCGCACGCCGCACAAAAGCTTGTTCGATGGCGACACCCTCGAAGACCGCGACCTGATCAATCAGGCTCTGGAATCCGTCGGCCTCAAGGGCTTCGAAGACCATGGGTTCGCCACCCTCTCCGGAGGTGAAAAACAGCGGGTCATCCTCGCCCGCGCCCTGGCCCAGCAACCACAGTTGCTGATCCTCGACGAGCCGACCAACCACCTCGACCCGCGTTATCAGCTTGAGCTTTTAAGGTTGGTCAAGCGCTTGAACATCGGCACCCTGGCGAGCATCCACGACCTCAATCTGGCGGCGGCTTTTTGTGATCGGCTGTACGTGATCAACCATGGTCGTATCGTCGCCAGCGGCACACCGAAAGAAGTCCTGACGGCTGCGCTGCTGCGCAATGTGTTCGGCGTCGAAGCCCTGATCGATGAGCATCCACTGCACGGCTACCCACGAATCACCTGGATAACCCAACCATGACTTTGCGTTCCCTGCTGCGCTGCGGCCTCTCTCTCGTGATGCTGCTGGGCAGCGTCCAGGCGTTGGCCGAAGCCACCCGTTACCCGCTGACAATCAAAAGCTGCAACCGCGAGGTGACCTTCACGCAGGCACCAAAACACGCCCTCAGCCACGACATCAACATGACCCAGATGATGCTCGCCCTCGGCCTCAAGCCACGGATGGCCGGTTACAGCGGTATCAGTGGCTGGAAGGCCGTGACGCCGGAGATGCAGGGCACTCTCGAAGGCCTGCCGGAGCTGGCGGCCAAGTACCCGTCGGTGGAAACCCTGCTCAATGCCAACGTCGATTTCTTCTTCGCCGGCTGGGACTACGGCATGCGTATCGGCGGCGACCTCACGCCACAAACCCTGCAACCGCTGGGCATCAATGTGTATGAGCTGAGCGAATCCTGCGCCTTCGTAATGAAGCGCCCACCGGCCAGCCTCGAAGACACCTACAACGACCTGCGCAACCTCGGCAGAATCTTCGACGTGCAGGACCGCGCCAATGCCCTGATCGCCAGCATGCAGGCGCAAGTGGTGGATATACGCAAAGACCTGCCCGCAGAGAAACCGCGGGTTTTCCTGTACGACAGCGGCGAAGACCGGGCCATGACCTCAGGGCGACTGGGCATGCCGCAAGCGCTGATCGACGCCGCTGGCGGACGCAATATTCTGGAAGATGTCGACGCGAGCTGGACCCGGGTCAACTGGGAGAGCGTGGTCGATCACAATCCACAGGTGATCGTGATCGTCGACTACAGCGAAATCACCGCCGAACAGAAGATTCAATTCCTGCTGGGCAACAAGGCCCTGCAATCGGTGGATGCGATCAAGCACCAGCGCTTCATCGTCATCCCTTACGTGCAGGCCACGCCGGGGATCGATAACGTGCTGGCGGTCGCCACCCTGGCCAAGGGTTTCCACGGCGAATGATCAACCGTCGCTACGCTCTGTTGCTGATCGCCCTTGGTGCGCTGTTGCTGGTGTCGTGCGTGGTGTCCCTGGGTTTCGGCCCGGCGCGGGTGCCGCAGGATGTGGTGTGGCGCATCCTGTTGCACAAGCTGTTCGGTTTCGGTGTGCCGGACTGGAGCCCCGGACAGGAACATATCGTCTGGCTGATCCGCGTCCCGCGCATGCTGCTCGGCGCGCTAGTGGGCGCCGGGCTGGCATTGATCGGCGCGGTGCTGCAAGCGGTCACGCGCAACCCGTTGGCTGACCCGCATTTACTCGGCGTCACGTCCGGCGCGACCTTGGGCGCGGTGATCGTGGTGCTGCATGTCGGTGAGATCGTTGGCCTGTTGACCTTGCCCATCGCCGCGTTCATTGGTGCATTGCTGAGCATGCTGGTGGTGCTGATGATCGCCAGCCGCCACGGTCGCCTCGACAGTGATCGTTTGTTGTTATGCGGTGTGGCGGTGTCGTTCGTGATGATGGCGATTGCCAATTTGCTGCTGTTCCTGGGCGACCATCGTGCCAGTTCGGCGGTGATGTTCTGGATGCTCGGCGGGCTCGGGTTGGCACGCTGGGAGCTGCTGGCGGTGCCGACAGCCTGTGTGTTGCTCGGGCTGATTTTGCTGCTGGGCATGGCGCGACCGCTGAATGCGCTGATGGCCGGCGAACAGACGGCGGTGACCCTGGGCCTGAATGCTCGCACCGTGCGCCTGCGGGTGTTTTTGATTGCCTCATTGATGACCGGGGTGCTGGTGTCGATCAGCGGCTCGATCGGTTTTGTCGGGCTGATGGTGCCGCACATTGCGCGGCGTCTGGTCGGCGCTGAACACCGAAGATTGCTGCCGGTGTGCGTATTGCTCGGCAGCGTGTTTCTGGTCTGGGTCGACGTCGCCGCCCGGACACTGATCGCCCCCGAAGACTTGCCCATCGGCGTTGCCACTGCGGCGATTGGCGGGTTGTTCTTCATCGGCTTGATGCGACGTCGTTAACGTCATCTTTAATTAAAAAGTTTCAAAATTGCATTTACGCCTGGAAAAACCTCGTATTGAGTTAACGCTTAACAAGTTCACCATCATGTTCATACTCCGCTCTCGCGAGTTCAACTGTAAAACGCTCGCGTACTTCAACGACGATTATTCCTACAAATCAATCGCCACAACTCCTACAAGAGCGAAAAGAGGTAAACATGTTCAAGAAGCTCATCGCATCCATCGCACTTGTTTCAGCCCCCGCATGGGCAGTGCAGCCCCCCTTTACTGGCGTTGACTACAGTGGCCGGTATCAATGTACCGGAATGGACAGCCATATCGGTGCATTTGAAGGTGTTGTCGACATGAAGCTCAATATCGAACAAAGTACCGGCGAACACGGTGCCTACGGCTTTACGCTAACGTTGCTCGACAACTCCCGGCATGACGGATTTGCTGCCGCCAATTTGAGTTCTCTGGCGATTTACTTTGCCCATACGGATCCGTCACTCAAGGATTACGGCGTCGGGATTGCGAAAATTGCTACAACCCCTGACGGGAAAACTTCATTCACCAAGTACTACTACGGCCCGGAGTACGAAGGTGGCGGACATGGTTTTGAAACCTGCATTAAAAGCTGACATTCGTCGTTCACAAAGCTGATACCCATTGTTGAATCCTGTGGGAGCGAGCCTGCTCGCGATGGCGGTATTTCAGTTAATGCCGATGTTGTCTGACCCAGCGCTATCGCGAGCAGGCTCGCTCCCACAATTGATCGATGCTACCCGCCCCAATCTGGCGCACCTCTTCGCACCAACGCGCCAGACACGATCCTTCATGGTGCGCCACCAAACCCTTCAATCGCTCTAAAACGACATTTCCCTGCCTTTTGCCGACCGGGCACAGCCCTTGCAAAACACACCTTCAGTAGTCCGCATCTGCCAACCAAGAAAACTCATAAGTTCATGGAGATCGCACAATGAAGCGTCGCAGTTTGATCAAGGCTTTCACACTCTCGGCAAGCATCGCCGCGATGGGCATGACCTGGACTGTCCAGGCCGCCGAGACCATCAAGGTCGGTATTCTGCATTCGTTGTCCGGCACCATGGCGATCTCCGAAACCTCGCTTAAAGACATGGCGTTGATGACCATCGATGAAATCAACGCCAAGGGCGGCGTGAACGGCAAGATGCTGGAACCGGTAGTCGTCGACCCAGCATCGAACTGGCCGCTATTTGCCGAAAAGGGCCGGCAGTTGCTGACTCAGGACAAGGTAGCGGTGGTGTTCGGTTGCTGGACTTCCGTGTCGCGCAAATCGGTACTGCCAGTGTTCGAAGAACTCAACGGCTTGCTGTTCTACCCGGTGCAATATGAAGGCGAAGAAATGTCGCCGAACGTGTTCTACACCGGCGCCGCGCCGAACCAGCAAGCGATCCCTGCCGTTGAATACCTGATGAGCGAGGAAGGCGGTAGCGCCAAGCGCTACTTCCTGCTCGGCACCGACTACGTCTACCCGCGCACCACCAACAAGATCCTGCGTTCGTTCCTGCACTCCAAGGGCGTGGCCGACAAAGACATCGAAGAGGTCTACACCCCGTTCGGTCATAGCGATTACCAGACCATCGTCGCCAACATCAAAAAATTCTCGGCGGGCGGCAAGACAGCGGTTATCTCCACCGTCAACGGCGACTCCAACGTGCCGTTCTATAAAGAACTGGCCAACCAGGGCCTGAAAGCCACCGACGTTCCGGTCGTGGCGTTTTCGGTCGGCGAAGAAGAACTGCGCGGCATCGACACCAAGCCACTGGTGGGTAACCTGGCGGCGTGGAACTACTTCGAATCGGTCGAGAACCCGGTGAACAAGAAGTTCGTCGATGACTGGAAAGCCTACGCGAAGAAACACAACCTGCCGGGCGCCGACAAGGCGGTGACCAACGACCCGATGGAGGCCACTTATGTCGGCATCCACATGTGGGCGCAAGCGGCGGAAAAAGCCAAGTCCACCGACGTCGACAAAGTCCGCGAAGCCTTGGCCGGCCAGACCTTTGCCGCGCCGTCCGGTTACACCCTGACCATGGACAAGACCAACCACCACCTGCACAAGCCGGTGATGATCGGCGAGATCCAGTCTGACGGTCAGTTCAACGTGGTGTGGCAGACCGAAGGGCCGATCCGCGCCCAGCCGTGGAGCCCATTCATCCCGGGCAACGACAAGAAGCCGGAGTATGCGGTGAAGAGCAACTGAGCCACTGGGTGTCGGCGCCAGGCACGAAGCCTGAGGCCGACACAAATCCCTGTGGGAGCGAGCTTGCTCGCGATGACGGCGGTACATTCAACATCACTGTGACTGTACGACCACTATCGCGAGCAAGCTCGCTCCCACAATGTCCGCGTCAAGGCGACTATTTATGCCCACCGCCCTTTATCGCTTCATCTTGACCATTGCAATGCTGTTGCCGATGGCCACCCACGCCGGTGATGCCGAAGAGTTCGTCGCCGCCAATCCCGTGCAGCAGGCCAAGTTGCTGGAAACCTGGGCCGCGCAGCCCGATCCTGCCCGTAGCGAGTTGATCAACGCCCTGCAACAAGGCGAGTTGACCCTCGACGGCCAACCGAAAACCCTGCGCCTGAACAACCGCCTGCGGGGTCTGATCGATACGGCCCTGGCCAGTCACCAGTTGCTCGCCGCCGACGCCAAACTCCGTCTGGCCGCCGCGCAGCAATTGCAGAAAAGCGCCAAACCGGCGCAGTTGAAATTCCTTGATCAGCAACTCGCTGGCGAACAAGACGAAGGCGTTTACGCAGCATTGGGCCTCGCCCTGGCCAACCTGCAACTGGTGGATGCCGACCCGGCCGTGCGCCTCGCCGCTGTGCGTCTGCTCGGCGAAACCGGCGACCCGCTGGCCCGCACACGCCTCGAAAACCTGCTGGAGCCGGGCGTTGAAACCGACGCGAATGTGCATACCGCCGCTGAAACCAGCCTCGCTCAAGTCAAACGCAAACTGCTGGTCGGCGAGATGCTCGGCCAGGCATTCAGCGGTATGTCGCTTGGCTCGATTCTGCTGCTCGCCGCCCTGGGACTTGCGATCACTTTCGGCCTGCTCGGCGTGATCAACATGGCCCACGGCGAGATGCTGATGCTCGGCGCCTACTCGACCTATGTGGTGCAACTGATGTTCCAGCGCTTCGCCCCGCAGGCCATCGAGTTCTATCCGCTGATCGCGCTGCCCGTGGCGTTTTTCGTCACCGCGGCCATCGGCATGGCACTGGAGCGCACGGTGATTCGCCACCTCTACGGCCGTCCGCTGGAAACCCTCCTCGCCACCTGGGGCATCAGCCTCATGCTGATTCAACTGGTTCGCCTGGTGTTCGGTGCGCAGAACGTCGAAGTGGCCAACCCGGCCTGGCTGTCGGGCGGCATTCAAGTGCTGCCGAACCTGGTGCTGCCGTACAACCGCATTGTCATCATTGCCTTTGCGCTGTTTGTGGTGGTGCTGACGTGGTTGCTGCTGAACAAGACGCGCCTGGGTCTCAACGTGCGGGCAGTCACCCAGAACCGCAACATGGCCGCCTGCTGCGGCGTACCCACCGGGCGCGTGGACATGCTCGCCTTCGGCCTCGGCTCGGGCATCGCCGGCCTCGGTGGCGTGGCCCTGAGCCAGATCGGCAACGTCGGCCCGGACCTCGGCCAGAGCTACATCATCGACTCGTTCCTGGTGGTGGTGCTCGGCGGTGTCGGTCAGTTGGCCGGTAGCGTGCTGGCGGCGTTCGGCCTGGGGATCGCCAACAAGATTCTCGAACCGCAGATCGGTGCCGTGCTCGGCAAGATTCTCATCCTCGCGTTGATCATTCTGTTCATCCAGAAACGTCCGCAAGGTCTCTTCGCACTCAAAGGACGGGTGATCGACTGATGAACCAGCCCCTGCTCGTTACCGCGACCAAAAAAGCCGGCCCTAAAGTCTCGATTGCCGTCGGTGCAGTGATCCTCGTTCTGCTGTTGGCGCTACCGCTACTGTCGTTGTTACCGGTCGACAGCACACTGCATGTTTCAGCCTATACGCTGACGCTGGTGGGCAAGATTCTTTGCTACGCCATCGTCGCACTGGCGCTCGATCTGGTCTGGGGCTACGCCGGCCTGCTGTCCCTCGGCCACGGCCTGTTCTTCGCCCTCGGTGGTTATGCCATGGGCATGTACCTGATGCGCCAGGCCTCGGGTGATGGCTTGCCGGCGTTCATGACGTTCCTGTCGTGGACCGAAATGCCGTGGTTCTGGACCGGCACCAGCAGTTTCCTCTGGACCCTGTGCCTGGTGGTATTGGCGCCGGGGTTTCTGGCGTTGGTGTTCGGTTTCTTCGCCTTCCGCTCACGGATCAAGGGCGTGTATTTCTCGATCATGACCCAGGCCCTGACCTTCGCCGGGATGCTGCTGTTTTTCCGCAACGAAACCGGCTTCGGCGGTAACAACGGCTTCACCAACTTCCGCACCATTCTTGGCTTTGGCATCACCGAACCAGGTACCCGCGCCGTACTGTTTTTCGCCACGGTGCTGTTGCTGGTGGCGAGCCTGTACATCGGCTGGCGCCTGGCGCAAAGCAAGTTCGGACGGGTGCTGACCGCGCTGCGCGATGCGGAAAACCGCCTGATGTTCTGCGGCTACGACCCACGCGGATTCAAGTTGTTCGTGTGGGTGTTGAGCGCGGTGTTGTGTGGTCTGGCCGGTGCGTTGTACGTGCCGCAAGTGGGGATCATCAACCCGAGTGAGATGTCGCCGACCAACTCCATCGAAGCGGCAGTCTGGGTAGCCCTCGGCGGGCGCGGCACGTTGATCGGTCCGTTGCTCGGCGCCGGTGTAGTCAACGGCATGAAGAGCTGGTTCACCGTGGCGTTCCCCGAGTACTGGCTGTTCTTCCTTGGCGCGTTGTTCATCGTCGTGACCCTGTACCTGCCCAAGGGCGTGATCGGTCTGTTGAAGAAAAGAGGTGAGCAATGAGAATCACTGCAACCGCTGAATTCATGCTCGAACCGGCGTTTTTTCCTGTGGAGCCCAACAAGGACGCCGGCAGCAGCCGCGATGCCATCGGCCTCGGCCAACGGATTGGGCCAGGCCTGAACACGCGTCACGGCACCATCCTGACCCTGGAAGACATCAGCGTCAGCTTCGACGGCTTCCGTGCATTGAACAGCCTGAACCTGTACATCGGCGTCGGCGAACTGCGTTGCATCATCGGCCCCAACGGTGCGGGTAAGACCACCCTGATGGACGTGATCACCGGCAAGACCCGTCCCAGCCAGGGCAAGGCCTGGTTCGGCGAAACCCTGGACCTGACGCAAATGAGCGAAGTGCAGATCGCCCAGGCTGGTATCGGCCGCAAGTTCCAGAAGCCGACGGTGTTCGAAGCCCTGACGGTGTTCGAGAACCTGGAACTGGCGCAGAAAACCGACAAATCCGTTTGGGCCAGCCTGGGGGCGCGCTTGAACGGCGAGCAGAAAGACCGCATCGCCGAAGTGCTGGAGACCATTCGCCTGACCTCCTCGGTCAATCGCCCGGCGGGCCTGTTGTCCCACGGCCAGAAGCAGTTCCTGGAGATCGGCATGTTGTTGATGCAGGACCCGCAACTGCTGCTGCTCGACGAACCGGTCGCGGGCATGACCGACGCCGAAACCGAATTCACCGCAGAGCTGTTCAAGAGCCTGGCCGGCAAGCACTCGCTGATGGTAGTCGAACACGATATGGGCTTCGTCGGTTCGATTGCCGACCACGTTACTGTGCTGCATCAGGGCAGCGTGCTGGCCGAAGGGTCGCTGGAGCAGGTGCAGGACAACGAGCGGGTGATCGAGGTTTATCTCGGTCGCTGACCTGCGAAGACAAAACCTGTAGGAGCTGACGAGTGAAACGAGGCTGCGATCTTTGATCTTGCTTTTGAAGATCAAGATCAAAAGATCGCAGCCTTCGGCAGCTCCTACAGGGGATTTGAGGAGAATCTGGAAATGCTGCAAGTCGAAAAACTGCACCAGTACTACGGCGGAAGCCACATCCTGCGCGGCCTGACATTTGACGTGAAGGTCGGCGAAGTCACCTGCCTGCTCGGGCGTAACGGCGTAGGCAAGACCACCCTGCTCAAATGCCTGATGGGTTTGCTGCCGGCCAAGGAAGGCGCGGTGAACTGGGAAGGTAAACCGATCACTGCGTTCAAGCCGCACCAGCGTGTGCATGCCGGCATCGCTTACGTACCACAGGGCCGGGAAATCTTCGGCCGCCTGACCGTGGAAGAAAACCTGCTGATGGGGCTGTCGCGCTTTCCCGGCAGCGAAGCCAGGGAAGTCCCTGCCTTCATCTACGAACTGTTCCCGGTGCTGCTGCAAATGAAACAACGGCGCGGCGGCGACCTGTCCGGTGGACAACAACAGCAACTGGCCATTGGCCGGGCGCTGGCCAGCCGCCCTCGTCTGCTGATCCTCGACGAGCCTACCGAAGGCATCCAGCCGTCGGTAATCAAGGAGATCGGTGCCGTGATCAAAAAACTCGCAGCCCGGGGCGACATGGCCATTCTGCTGGTGGAGCAGTTCTACGATTTCGCCGCCGAACTGGCTGACCAGTACCTGGTGATGTCCCGAGGCGAGATCGTGCAACAGGGGCGCGGAGAAAATATGGAAGCCGAGGGTGTGCGCGGTCTGGTTACGATCTAATCTGTAGCGTCCTAACGATAATTAAAGATCATGAATTTACCTGCCCAAACAACGCTGTTCACCCCGAGCTGGCACGCCGAACTGGAGCTGGGTTACGCCCGCTTCGGCGATAGCACACGTCCGGTCCAGCGCCGCCACTTGGGTCCGCTGCGGGTACAGAAGCATCTGTATGCCGAAGGGCCTGAAGTCTGCCAACACATCATCGTCCACCCGCCGGGCGGGATTGCCGGCGGTGATCGGCTGGATATTTCAGCCCGCATCGAGCGCGATGCCTGGGCGCAGATCACCAGCCCCGGCGCGGCCAAGTGGTATCGCGCCGCCGGCCCCGCCTATCAGCAGCTGAAGTTGAAGGTGGCAGCCGGTGCGACACTGGAATGGCTGCCCCAGGAGACGATCATTTTCAGCGCGGCCCAGGCTGAACTCAGCACCTGCATCGACCTTGAAGGCGATGCACGACTGTTCTATTGGGACGTCGTGGCCCTGGGCCGGCCGGCCAGTGGCGAGCGCTTCGACCTTGGGCACTTCCAGGCACATCTGGATATCCGCCGCGACGGCCGGTTGCTCTGGCATGAACGCCAGCGCATTGTCGGGGCGGACGATTTGCTGGATTCGCCCATCGGGCTGGACGGACAACCGGTGTTTGCGACCTTGTTGGTGACGGGTGAGATCGACAGCGAACTTCTGGAGACCTGCCGTTCGCTGCCCAACGATGTGCGCGGGGATTTGACCCAATTGCCGGGGTTGCTGGTTGCCCGATGCCTGGCCAGTGAGGCGCTGTTGGCGCGGGGGTGGTTGATTGAACTCTGGAAGTTGTTACGCCCAGCCTTGCTTGGCCGTGAAGCCTTGCCACCCAGAATATGGAACACCTGAATCATGCTTTTCTGTGCAAGCAGATCCAACACTTTTTTAATCTGCCCTGATGGATGTCTACGATGGACCTGACCCCACGCGAAAAAGACAAGCTGCTGATCTTCACCGCCGGCCTGGTGGCCGAGCGGCGTTTGGCTCGCGGCGTGAAACTCAATTACCCGGAAGCCATGGCCTACATCTGCGCCGCGCTGCTTGAAGGCGCACGCGACGGGCAGACGGTGGCCGAGCTGATGCACTTGGGAACCACCCTGCTGACCCGCGAACAAGTGATGGAAGGAATCCCGGAAATGATCCCGGAAGTCCAGGTCGAGGCCACCTTCCCCGACGGCACCAAACTGGTCACCGTCCACCAACCCATCGCCTGAGGCCGCGCCATGACTTACCACATCCGCGATGCCGTGCATGCCGACCTGCCAGCGATCTGCGACATCTACAACGACGCGGTACTCAACACCACGGCGATCTGGAACGAGCAGGCGGTCGACCTCGGCAATCGCCAGGCCTGGTTCAGCGCCCGGCAATCCCAGGCTTATCCGATTCTGGTGATTGTCGATGCCGACAACTCGGTGCTCGGCTACGCCTCGTTCGGCGACTGGCGACCCTTCGACGGTTTCCGCCACACCGTCGAGCACTCGGTCTATGTACGCAGCGACCAGCGCGGCAACGGCCTCGGCCCACAACTGATGCAAGCGCTGATCGAGCGCGCCAAAGGCTGCGGCAAGCACGTGATGGTCGCCGCCATCGAAAGCGGTAACGCCGCCTCCATCCGCCTGCATGAGCGCATCGGTTTTATCACCACCGGGCAAATGCCGCAGGTCGGCACCAAGTTCGGCCGCTGGCTGGACCTGACCTTCATGCAGCTGACCCTCAATCCCGGCGCGCAACCACCCGCAGCCAACAAGGAGTGATCGCCCATGAACCCCGCCCAACTGCGACGCGTCAACGTTGAAAGCTTTGCGCATTACCGCCAGGGCCTGATCGACCTGCTGCTCGATGCCGTCGGCTATGGCGCCAGTGTCGGCTTCATGGCTGACCTCAATGCTACCCAGGCCCACGCGTATTTCGATGAGGTCCAGGACAACCTGAACAAGGGCAATGTGTTGCTGTGGGTGGTGGTCAAGGACGAACAGGTCCAGGCCAGCGTGCAGTTGGGTTTGTGCCAGAAAGCCAATGGCCTGAACCGCGCCGAAGTGCAGAAGCTGCTGGTGCGCGAACACGCCCGACGTCGTGGTCTGGGCCAGCAACTGATGAGCGCTCTGGAGGCGGCCGCCCTGCAGCACAAGCGCGGCATGCTTTACCTCGACACCGAGGCCGGTTCACCCGCTGAAGACTTCTACAAATCGCTCGGCTACACCCGCGCCGGCGAAATTCCCGACTACGCCTGCGACCCGAGCGGCCGCTACAAGCCGACCGCCCTCTACTACAAGATTCTCCAAGGAGCCCATTGATGATTCCCGGTGAATACCAGATCCAGCCCGGCGACATCGAACTCAACGCCGGCCGGCGCACGATCAGTCTGAAAGTGGCCAACAGTGGTGATCGGCCGATCCAGGTCGGCTCGCATTACCATTTTCTCGAAACCAACGACGCCCTGACCTTCGACCGCGCCGCCAGTCGCGGCATGCGCCTGAATATTCCTGCAGGCACCGCGGTGCGCTTCGAACCGGGGCAGAGCCGCGAGGTCGAGCTGGTCGACCTGGCCGGGCATCGCCGGGTGTTCGGCTTTGCCGGCAGGATCATGGGTGACCTGTAAGTAATTCGGTGTCCGCTCAGCCCCCTTCGCGAGCAGGCTCGCTCCTACATGAGACCGCGATCAAATGTAGGAGCGAGCCTGCTCGCGATAGCGAGTAATGCGAGCGATCTCAAAATCAATTGAATTCCAAGGCGAACGAATGAAGATTTCCCGTCAAGCCTACGCCGACATGTTCGGCCCCACCGTCGGTGACAAGGTCCGTCTGGCCGATACCGAGCTGTGGATCGAAGTGGAACAGGACTTCACCACCTACGGCGAAGAAGTGAAGTTCGGTGGCGGCAAAGTCATCCGCGACGGCCAGGGTCAGAGCCAGTTGCTGGCCGCCGAGGTCGTCGATACCCTGATCACCAACGCGCTGATCATCGATCACTGGGGCATCGTCAAGGCCGACGTCGGCCTCAAGGACGGACGCATCGCTGGTATCGGCAAGGCGGGCAATCCGGACGTGCAGCCGAACGTGACCATCGCCATCGGTGCCAGCACCGAAGTCATCGCCGGCGAAGGCATGATCCTCACCGCCGGTGGCATCGATACCCATATCCACTTCATCTGCCCACAGCAGATCGAAGAGGCGTTGATGAGTGGCGTCACCACTATGATCGGTGGCGGCACCGGCCCCGCCACCGGGACCAATGCCACTACCTGCACTTCCGGGCCGTGGCACCTGGCGCGGATGCTCCAGGCTGCCGACGCATTCCCCATGAACATCGGTTTCACCGGCAAGGGCAACGCCAGCCTGCCCGAGCCCCTGATCGAACAGGTCAAGGCCGGCGCCATCGGCCTCAAGCTCCACGAAGACTGGGGCACCACGCCGGCGAGCATCGACAACTGCCTGAACGTCGCCGACCAATACGACGTGCAGGTCGCCATCCACACCGACACCCTGAACGAATCCGGTTTCGTCGAGACCACCCTCGCCGCCTTCAAGGGCCGTACCATCCACACCTACCACACCGAAGGTGCCGGTGGCGGTCATGCGCCGGACATCATCAAGGCCTGCGGTTTTGCCAACGTGTTGCCCAGCTCGACCAACCCGACCCGGCCATTCACCCGCAACACCATCGACGAACACCTCGACATGCTGATGGTCTGTCATCACCTCGACCCGAGCATTGCCGAAGATGTGGCGTTCGCCGAAAGCCGCATCCGCCGCGAGACAATTGCCGCCGAAGACATCCTCCACGACCTCGGCGCGTTCTCGATGATCAGCTCCGACAGCCAGGCCATGGGCCGCGTCGGCGAAGTCATCACCCGCACCTGGCAGACCGCCGACAAGATGAAAAAACAGCGCGGCGCGCTGCCGGGCGACGGTGCAGGCAACGACAACTTCCGCGCCAAACGCTACATCGCCAAATACACCATCAACCCGGCGATCACCCATGGCATCAGCCATGAAGTGGGTTCGGTGGAAGTCGGTAAATGGGCGGACCTGGTACTGTGGCGCCCGGCATTTTTCGGTGTGAAGCCGACGCTGATTCTCAAGGGCGGTGCCATTGCGGCCAGCCTGATGGGCGATGCAAACGCGTCAATTCCCACGCCACAACCGGTGCATTACCGTCCGATGTTCGCCAGCTACGGCGGCTCCTTGCATGCTACCAGCCTGACCTTTATCAGCCAGGCGGCGCAGGAGGCAGGCTTGCCGGAAGCCTTGGGCCTGAAGAAGAAAATCGCCGTGGTCAAAGGTTGTCGGGACGTGCAGAAAACCGACCTGATTCATAACGACTACCTGCCGACTATCGACGTCGACCCGCAGACCTATCAGGTGAAAGCCGACGGCGTATTGTTGTGGTGCGAACCGGCCGACACCTTGCCCATGGCACAGCGTTATTTCCTGTTCTGACGGTCGCTCAAAAAGAAGCCCCGAAGGCGACATCGCATTCGGGGCTGGTCAAACCATCGATCAACTATCAGCCTGCACGGTGAACGGTATCTCCGTCCTTCGCAGCTTGGCACGCTCGATAGCTTGACTCGTCCAGGTCTTCTTCAGTTCCTTGATCGCGGTGAACTGGACCATCTCATCTTCGTTGCGCAGTTCGAGCTTTTTTCTGGCGATATCATCACGATAAGTGTTTTCCAGATAGTCGTCCCAGAAAGTCTGTTGGAGAATGGTTTCCTCGAGCAGGTCACCCTGTTCAAGCCCCAGTACGTGCAGACGAGCGGCCTCTATCATCTCGGACGTCACCCCGCTAATGGCCCGGAATAACATGCCACGCGATTGCCATGGCAGATCCAGTTTTTCCGCCAGCTCCGTCATATAGGCGAGCTGCACCTCCACTTCGTCGATCGTACCGGTAACGTCGCCATTGGCATCGACACGTCTGAATCGCTCTCCGCTCTCGTAACGTGCGGCAATTCGCCGGCGCGCAATAGCGCCCAGTTCATCCAGTCGAGACTTGCCCCTGGCCAACTCCACCAGTTCCGCCTCGATAAGGGCCGGGTTTTCCAGCGCGTAAGCCTCCTTGACCAGCACCTTGACCCCCAGTGCATTGAACAATTGGGTTGCCCCATCAGAACATTCGGTGACTACCACCGACTCGGAGAATGCCGTCTCGCGCAGTTCCGGATCATTGTGCATCGCCTCCAGCATTCGCCAGACCTTGGCTGTCAGTTCGCTGCGATAGGACGTCTCCGCCGTATTGAAGTCAGCCGATTGCGTCAGCCGTCGTATGACATCAAAGAACTTTTCGGAGCCCATCTCATCTTCGAGTTCATCCCAGATGATCAACCTTTCCCTGAACAATGAATCGGGCATGCCCTGCGCCCACTTAAGGCTGTCCAGCAACCCTCGAGGTGGATAAGGACGTTGCGGGTCCATGCCGACAGATTCCAGATAGTGTTTCAGCTTCTCCAGAACGCTCGGAGACACCCACTCAGGTTCACGACTGACGATGGTTCGGCCCAGCAACTCCGCACGGAACGACCCTGGTGCAATGTCTGGAATATGGGTCAATCGGTTGTACCTCAGATTCAGATAGATTTGACGTGGACGGGATTTGCCGAACAGTCCAATGGGCCATTGATCAATGCCGGTCCGCTCAAGATTGAGGACCGCCAGTCTTGACATCAGGCTGATGTCAGGCACGCGACCCAATGGATTGTTTGCCAACTGCAGAACCTCCAATTGAGTCAATCCTCTCAATCGCGCAACCGCCTGTTCGGTCAGCACGATTTGATTGTTCTCCAGCCCCAGTTGGGTCAAATGACGCAGATCACCAATGGCCGGCGGTAACCGGTTTAACAGGTTATCGCTCAGGTTGAGTGAGCGCAGCCCAGGGAATTTCTCGAGAAATGCTCCCTGGCTACTGAGCATATTGGTACTGCACATGCTCAAGCTGGTGACGTGATCAAAATTGGCGGTCAGTTCCGGAAAGCTCGCCAGGTGCCGGCCCATCGAGATGCCATTCAGATCAAGAGACTGCGCACCGATGATGCCCGGGGCGTCGATGCCTGCCGGCCCCGTCCTTTGCCAGCATTGCCTGATCGCCTTGTAGAGCGCGTTACGCGATTGCCATTGCGCCACCCCCAGCGGGCCGAAGCGGTTGTGCAATGTGGGAGAATTCATCCAGCGTTGCAGCGTGCTGTTGAGTTGATTGAACTCGGCTTCCAGGGCGCTGACACGCGCCTCGGCCGCTTCGGCCACTGGCCCCAGTACTCCGCCAATCTGTTCGTCGGAAAATCCTGGATAAAGGGATCTGACCCGCTGCCGCAACAACGGTTCGTCGGCGATTCCGTGATAACCCCCGCGACCGCTCAACGGGTAGCYGCGCCGACCGTCGGGCAACAGCGTCAGCGGCTTCAAGAACGGTTGACGTTGCGCCTGCATGTTCAGGACCGAGCGCAGTTCATCACGCGCCAGTGCATGTTGCTGGATCAGTGCCTCGAGATCCGCGCCCTGATTCACGTGAGGCAAACTCAGGGATCTGCGTTGAGCATCCGGCAAGGCATGCTGAAGGGCGGCATACAGGTCATCCCTTCCGTGTAAATGATTATCGCTGGCGTCGCGTGCTTCGTACTGCCCATCCCCGGTACGAACGAGCACTTTGCGCTCAAGGGCATCTTCGGGGCCGATGCTGGCTCGTATCGCTCCGGTGAAAGAGCCCTCCCGCACTTCGATGCGTAAATTGCCTGACTCGGCCAGTAGTTTTTTGAGTGTATGCAGGACCAGGCTTTCAGTGTCCGGTGCAGCCAGCGTCCCCAGGAAAAGCCCCTCATAAGCGCGTGACAAGCGCACCTCTTGCTGCGCCAGACGAGCTTTTTGCGCCAATCGCAACGGCAGACGCCGGGCGGTTTTCATCTGACGCAGCTCGTCGGGCGTTGCATCCTTCAACAGGTCCTTTGCGAGCCTGGTCGATAACGAGGAAAAGCTGCGCTGGACCAACTGAGTCCGCGGATTTCCCAGTTCCTCGCGTTCCTTGGACAAACTCTGGAATATCCGCGCTCTGGCCTTATCCGCATGGTCGGCCAGAAGCGCTTTCAACGTCTGGGCCTGCTGATCCGGCGCGACATGCTGGCCGACCAGATGCCTGGTTTGCTCCTCGCTGAGGAGGGACAGCACACGCTCCGGCAATTGGCCCGCCATCAGCTCGGCTCGGCTGACCGTGATCACGTCCGAAGCCGGTGCGGCGCTATCACCATACTGAACGGACTTACCGCTCAAATCAGCGCTTTCGAACGCCTCTATCGCTTTGGTACGAGGCCACCCTGGCAGCTCGACCATCAAGGAAGCAGCATAACCGCAAAGGTCACTCTGGAGCTGCCCGCTACGAATCTGGGCCCCCACTTCGCCAGCATCGGAATAGGCTTGAAACCGCGTGATGGTGTCGGCCAGCAGCGGCGGCGGCGGCTCAGACTCGACATGCATCCTGCGCAGCATCTCTTCTTGTGTGCCGCTGACCTTGAGCAGGTTTTCGCGCTCGTTTTCGGTGAAGGAGTCAACCGAGTGTCCCAGACGCCGTAACAAAGTTTGTTTCGACCACTCCAGCGGTGCCTCCACCTCATGATTCCACGCCCCGTTGCCATTATGGTTCAGTTCCGGTTGGTAGGCATCCGTACGTGTCGGATGCTGGATCCGGTATTCCACGGTGCCAGCTTGCTTTTTCAATGCGTAATGTTTGCCCTCCAGCGGCAAAATATCCTCACCGGCATGCCGATGCAGCCCCGACTCGTCGGGCCTGGCGTTTGCTGGCAACTTCACATTTCGCTCGTAGGGTTTGAGATCTGGCTTCCACAACCGCGTCTTGCCACTGGGCAAGGTGACCGACTTCAAGCCTTCGATGAAAGGCGAAACCGTGTAGTGAAAAACCGGCGCCAGTGCCGCCATCGTCGCCAGGTTTTCCAGCACATCGGTGATATGTGCCCAGCCCGCCTCCTTGTCGCCCTGGCTCAACTCGCGCGCGCCCTCGATCGTCTCGAACAACAACTGATCCGCAGTGATCAACAGCATGGCTGCGCCTACCGGCGGCACAAAGAACGCGGCGATACCGACGATAGACAGGCCGATATTCAAGTAATTGGCGAGCCGACGTTCACGGGTGATGGCATCCTCGGTGGCGGTGGAAACGGCGAGGACCTGCGCATCCTCTCGCAGATGCCGACGTTTCTGACGAAACATCTCGGTCCAGATGCCAGCCATGCCGACCCACTGAAAATTCAGAGATAGCTTGGCATGCAAATCGATATTCTCCACCGGGTCTCGTCGCCAGTGCCGATCCGCTACGGGGCCGACCAGTCTTGAAGCAGGGCTTACATACTTCAGATAACCACGTACCTGGTCTTTCCAGTACGTGCCGGACGGCGCGTCCAACACTTTCTCGGTAAAACGAAGAAAAAAATGGCCCCGGTCCTTTTCGCTGATGAACCGGCTGAAGAAGCGTTGATAGTCGGTGAGCGCGTCCTTCGCACTATCGATTCGACTTCCCGGAGGCCGGTACATCAGTTGATGGGTCAGTTGCTCTTCGAAGTCAGCGAATGAGGCGTATTTTTTTATCGAGTGCTCTGGATCGTCCGGAATGTAGGCAATGACATAGCTGCCATCGTAACGGTTGGCGTGGGTGGGAAAGAACACTGCGCATTCGGCTATTTCGTAACCCATCAGACTAAGCGGGCTGTAGCTGATGGGGCGTCGGCTGTCTTTATCCTTTACGACATCCTGTTCATTGATCAGTGCGACTATCAACTCGTGATGCGCAAGTTCGATATCACCTTTGAGCAGGGCTGCATAGGCGGCGGCCTTCATGGCTGATTTTTTGCTGTCAATGAAAGCCAGGCTCAACGCCTGCTCATGCGCAGCTCCACCCTCGTAAAGAAACTTGTTTATGAATTTTTGGTACTGACCGCCGATATCGAGCTCGCGACATATCGCTACAAACTGCTGAATTTTCAGTGTGGAATCAATAACGTCGAAGCGTCCCTGCGTATCGGGCCCGGTAATGAACGAAGAGTCTTTGTCGAAGTAGCCTTCCTCAGCCTCGAACGTTTCGAAATTGTGCAACGCCGCCTGCAGCAATGAAAAGGTTCTACTGCGTACATCGCCGGTGCTCACACCCGTCGCAATACCAAAAAATTCATAATCTACCGGGTAATAGAGTCGCACCCAGGTTTTCTCGACATCCAGGTCAATATCCGCTTCGGCCAAAGCAGTGGTCAATAAAGGCTTGGCAAAGGTGGTGACACTGTCCACGGCGGCAAGTGTCTTGTCCCAGTTGTTCTGCGCATGACAGTCAATTTCCATCAACGCTTTCAGGGCACTGCGCTGATCCGTCGAACTATTTTCATACCAGAGTGGAACAGTGGGCTTGGTGTCTTTGAGCACCTTGCGCCGTAGCGGCGAGGCCTGAACAAGGCACTCGGGAATAGTGCTTTTTATGAAGTCGAAGTGACGACCCTTTTCAAAATCAGCGGGTACATCAAGCGTGGTTTTTTCCATCAGAGAATCAGACATATCGCACATCCGTATGCAATCGATTGAACTTCCAATGTACTCATTGTCGATCTGGAATAACAAATCGAAAATCCACCGGACAATACCTGAACAAGCGGCCATAACCATTCAATTAACGGTATGAAGAAATAATTAAATAACACCTTATTCGCAGTAATACCGCTTCATCAGCACCTGCGGCAGCTCCTACAAGGGATCAATGCAGGCAGGATTATTCTACTAACCGTGGTTGCTCGAACGCTCGGTTCTCGGCCAGCAGTTGCCGGGCCTCTCCCGGCAGATCCAGCGCCAGGGAGGCACCTGACTATCAGTTCTGCTAGTTCCCAACACTCTGCAGCAGGATCAGACTGGGGGCGCTGATCACTATCAACGCTCTCACCAAGGAAGGCTCCGCCATGCCTCAGTTACCTGCTGATAATCCCGCGCCCTTACAACAGTCGCGCACTGTCCTGCTGGCTACCGACAACAAAAACTCGATACTCGCCGAAGTCGCGGGGGGCGAGCCTAATCCCATCGCTTATTCCGTCTATGGTCAACAATCCGCGCAGCAGGATGTAGCGACGACCCTGGGGTTTAACGGTGGATTGCGCGAGGCGCAACTCGGTTGGTATTTGCTGGGCAATGGCTACCGAGCTTACAACCCGACATTGATGCGCTTTCATAGCCCGGACAGTTGGAGTCCGTTTGGGAGAGGCGGATTGAATGCATATATGTATTGCGTGGGGGATCCGATTAATCACTCCGATCCAACAGGGCATAGTATTTGGAAAGCAATGAAACTTTTTTACTCAGAAAACATGTCATTCACGGGGGCGTCACAACTAAGCATCAATGCACGGCACGCTCAGTCGGTAGCTGCAACCAGCGGAAGATACGCGGCTATGCAGCCCCTTGCAGGAGCTCGGACGACGCCCGCTCTGGTAACAAACGCAAGCTCAAGTGACGCACTAGTGATATTAGGTATTGTTTCGGGAGCACCTGGGCCACGTAACGGCCTTCCGCGACAAACCTCCTATAATTATGGCCTTCCAAGCCCTCCTGGATACGTAGCAGGCGCTGCAGCAAGTGGGGTGACCGCTGCCACACTGGGAAGACCTCGAAGCTCGTCGCTAGGGGGACTGGTAATGCCATCGACGACACAGCCGTCGGGGCGAAGATTATCAAGAGAGATAGTGAGTAGAAATGACATAACGCACATCGATAGAAATGGGGTAAGCGTCACACGCCCTCGCCAACCGGTTCGGGGTGGTAATGATGGGAGGGTTAATAACACAAGTGCTGGCACGAGTTCGACGTCTCGCCACCCCCTGAGTGATGCAGAGCACGAGCGAGTTGAGTACAATACCTGGTTGCGGGTAAGAGGTGCGCAACTGCAAAGGCAAGGTTATACATCACCATCATTCATAGCAGAGGCACTACGTTGGGAGACACCTGCAGAGTTAAGGCGAATCCGTACAGAGATTGGGGTTCGGAGGCAAGGTTCCGGTCACTAACAGTGACAATCCAGCTTTCCATTCATTCGCGACCTGGTGTTTAACCATTTAGCTATTCAACCAGCAACCGCCCCAATCGCTGCTTCAACATCCGGTTCTCCGCCCTTAGCTGCTGGACCTCTTCAAGCAGGTCCAGCGCCAGGGCAACCCCCTCCCACTCCAGCTCCAGGTCGTGCCGCAGCTTCGCGGCACGCTTGGCCAGTGCCAACTCATAATCATTGAAACGCCAGTCCTCGGGCTGCTTGCCCTGAGGTTCGAGGATGCCGTGTTCGACGATTTCGATCACATGGACGTCCGACAGATCGGCCGCCTCACAGAATTCTGCCAGGTCCAGTTGAACGATCAGGGGGCTGCTCATGACGGGCTACTCCATGTCTGGGTTCAGAAGTGTTCTCTCGGATCGAACGCGGCTTTTTTCGCCAGTTCCTGCCACAGGGCCTTGATGTCATCGTCGGACTTCTTCGGCATGACAGCCTTCAGTTGTACGAACAGGTAACCGCGCTCACCGGCCTTGTTCATCAGGCCATGGCCCTTGGCGCGCATGCGCTGGCCGTTCTGGCTGCCCGCCGGGACCTTGAGGTTGATCTTGCCGGTCAGGGTCGGCACGGCGACTTCAGCCCCCAGCGCCAGCTCCCACGGTGCCAATGGCAAGGTGATGATCAGGTTCTCGCCTTCGACGTCGAATTTCGGGTGCGGGGCAAAACGGATCGTCAGGTACAGGTCGCCATTGGCCCCGCCACCCACGCCCGGAGCGCCCTGCCCCTTGAGGCGAATGCGCTCGCCGTCGGTCACGCCGGCGGGGATCTTCACGTTCAGGCTTTTGCTGGTGTTGCTCACATGCTGCCCGGCCGCGTTGTACTGCGGTACCTGGAAGGTGACCTTCTTCGACTCGGTCGACAGTGTTTCTTCGAGAAAAACTCCAAGCTCCATTTCCACGTCTTGCCCTCGGCGTCCGGTGCTGCGACGCGACTGTCCACCACCAAAGCCTGGCCCACGATTGCCGAATATCGAACTGAAAAAGTCCGAAAAGTCGCCCGTGTCCTGGCCGCCACCACCGAAACCGCCTCGGCTCTGCCAGCCCGGTGGCCCCTGGAATGGCTGGCCGTGCTGGCCATAGCGGCGCAATTCATCGTATTCGGCGCGTTTATCGGCGCTTTTCAGCGCTTCATAGGCTTCCGAGGCGTCCTTGAACTTGGCCTCGGCGTCCTTTTCCTTGCTGACGTCGGGGTGGTATTTGCGCGCCAGCTTGCGATAGGCGGCCTTGATCGCCTTGTCGTCTGCGGTCGGCTCCACACCGAGAATCTTGTAATAGTCTTTGAAGTCCATCGAAGGAATCACCATCCGTTATCAGAATCGCGCCACAGGCCACAGCATGCGCTTGTTTGCAGCCATTGGTTTGACCGATCTCAAATTTGTGACCGGGCGGCGCAGCAGAAGTTTATCGGCAGCAGGCGGGGCTTCTTGCGAGCATTCCCGCGGCTGTCCGGTTGATGCAGGGTAGTTTGGGGGGGATGCCCCATCTTTCAAGGCATTGTCTGCGAAGAATTAGCAGATAACCGGCCTTCGAATCTGGCGCGCTCTGACATACACTGCGCGGCCGTTTTTTAACCGGAACCTGAAAGACATGAACAACGCATCTCCAGCCCGTGCCTTGGGTATCGACTTCGGCACGTCCAACTCCACTGTCGGCTGGCTACGCCCCGGCGTGGAAACGCTGATCGCGCTGGAGGACGACAAGATCACCCTGCCGTCGGTGGTCTTCTTCAATATCGAGGAACGTCGCCCGGTGTACGGCCGGCTGGCGCTGCACGAGTACCTGGAAGGCTACGAAGGCCGCCTGATGCGCTCGCTCAAGAGCCTGCTGGGTTCCAAGCTGATCAAGCACGACACCAGCGTCCTGGGCACGGCGATGCCGTTCAAGGACCTGCTCGGGCTGTTCATCGGCCAGCTCAAGAGCCGCGCCGAAGCGGCCGCCGGTCGGGAATTCGAAGAAGTGGTACTGGGGCGGCCGGTGTTTTTTGTCGACGATGACCCGATGGCCGACAAAGAAGCCGAAGACACCCTGGTAGACGTGGCGCGCAAGATCGGTTTCAAGGAAGTCTCGTTCCAGTACGAGCCGATTGCCGCAGCGTTCGACTACGAGTCGACCATCGAGAAAGAAGAGCTGGTGCTGATCGTCGACATCGGCGGTGGTACCTCCGACTTCTCCCTGGTGCGCCTGTCGCCGGAGCGTCGGGGTGTGGACAACCGTCACGAGGACATCCTCGCCACCGGCGGTGTGCACATCGGCGGAACCGACTTCGACAAACAGCTCAGCCTGCAAGGCCTGATGCCGCTGTTCGGCTACGGCAGCCGCATGAAGAGCGGCGCCTACATGCCCACCAGCCACCACATGAACCTGGCGACCTGGCACACCATCAACTCGGTGTACTCGCAGAAGTCGCAACTGGCCCTGGGCAGCATGCGCTACGACATCGAGGACACCGGCGGTATCGACCGCCTGTTCAAGCTGATCGAGCAACGCGCCGGACACTGGCTGGCCATGGAAGTGGAAGAAACCAAGATCCAGCTGACTCACTCCGACAACCGTCACGTGCCACTGGATCGCATTGAAGCTGGCCTGAGCGTGGACTTGAGCCGTGCACTGTTCGAGTCGGCCATCGACAGCCTGCTGGAGCGGGTGCGAGCCAGCGTCACCCAACTGCTGGCAGACGCAGATGTGCGGGTCGATCAGGTCGATACGGTGTTCTTCACCGGTGGTTCGAGCGGGATTCCGGCGCTGCGCAACAGTGTTTCGGCGATGTTGCCGAATGCGCGGCATGTGGAAGGCAACATCTTTGGCAGTATCGGTAGCGGTCTGGCGATCGAGGCAGCCAAGCGTTACGGCTCGATGGACTGATCCGAAACCGAGGTGCCTTCATCGCGGGCAAGCCACGCTCCCACAGGTCATGCGCTGTCCTTGTGGGAGCTGGCTTGCCAGCGATAGCGTCAGATCAGGCAATACATCTTTCGGATCAAACCATCCCCACCTGCTTCAATTCACTCTTCAGATACGCGTAGTAAATCGGCCCCGCCACCACCCCCGGCAGGCCGAACGCGGCCTCGAACACCAGCATCGCCAGCAGCAACTCCCACGACTTGGCACTGATCTGCCCGCCGACGATGCGCGCGTTGAGGAAATATTCGAGCTTGTGGATAAAAATCAGATAACCCAGCGCCGCCACGGCAACCCAGATCGACAGCGACAGGCCGACGATGGTGATCAGGGTGTTCGACATCAGGTTGCCGATCACCGGCAGCAGGCCGAGCAGGAACGTCAGCACGATCAGGGTTTTGGTCAGCGGCAGCTTGATGCCGAACAGCGGCAGGATCACCGCCAGGAAAATCCCGGTGAAGACGGTGTTGAGCAAGGAGATCTTGATCTGGGCGAACACGATGTTGCGAAACGCCTGGACCAACAGGTGCAGACGTTCGAACAGTGCGGCGGCCAATGGTTTGCGCTTGGTCAGGTCCGGAACGCGCTGCAAGGCGATGATCGCGCCGAGCACCATGCCGATCAGCAGCGTCACGAACATGTGCGCTGCATCCTTGCCCACCAGTTGCAAATCACTGAGGTGCTTGCTCACCCACTCGCCAATCGCCACACGAAACTCCGCGGCACTGGCTGGCAGGTAAGCGTCGATGAACGGCGGCAGTTGCCCGCGTGCGCGGTCGACTACGCCCATGAACTTGTCGAGGGAAGCGCCAGGGTTCTCTGCTTCGTGCAGCAGGAAGCTGATGGCACCGGCGAAGATCAGCGTCAGCACGCTGACAATCAGAGTCCCCAGCAACGCCACCGCCAGCCAGCGCGCGCGCCGGCCTTCGATCAACCGTTGCAGTTGCGGGGTGAGCATGTTGACCAGCTCGAACACCAGCAACCCGGCGAGCAGGCTGGGCAGCAATCGCAGCGGGATGACCAGCAGCAGTCCGCCAAAAATGATGACCCAGCTGATGACCAGCAAAACTTGACGCTGAGAAAACGTTGGCATACAGCCTCAAAAACGAACGGCGTAAAAAGGATTGGCAGTCTGCCAGCGATCCGGTGCGAGCACTAGGTTTGTGTAGATCGACCTTAGTGGTGGTTCAGGATTTTTTGCAGCGTCTTCTGCGGCCCCATCGTCGGAGCGCCGCCCGGAGCAAGCTCGCTCCCACAGTGGAACTGAGTACACCGGACAAATGTGGGAGCGAGCTTGCTCGCGATGGGGTCGGCACATTCACCACAAGCTTCCAGGTTTATTTTTTCTTCAGGCAATCACTCATGAACGCCTTGCGCTCGTCACCCTTGAGGGCTTTGGTGGCGGCGTCGGCGTTGCAGGTCTTCATCTTCTCTTGTTGTGGGGTCAAGGCCTTACCGGCATCGTTTGCCGCCGGAGTCGCCTTCAGGCAGGTGCTCATGAAGGCTTTGCGCTCGTCGCCCTTGAGGCTTTTGGCCGTGGCGTCGGCGTTGCAGGTAGTCATCTTTTCCTGTTGGGCTGTGGCGGCGAAGCCTTGGGAACAGAGCAGCAAACCGATCATCAACAAAGGGACACGCATCATCTTCATGGAGTTTTCTCCTGGTCGCCACGCCGAGGGGCGCGGCCTTGTACTGGAGTGTAGACAACCCCTGTTACACCTTCCTGTTCTCCAGGTGGCTGCGTCGATACTGCTCCGGCGTGCACCCGGCCTGACGCTGGAACATCGCGATAAACGCCGAGCCGGTGCTGTAGCCCATGTCGAAGGCGATCTCCTGAATGCTGCGCGGGCTATCCAGCGCTTCGATCGCCGCCAGAAAACGCAGGCGCTGGCGCCACTCGCCGAAACTCATGCCCAGTTCCCGCACGAACTGCCGCGCCAGGGTGCGCTCGCTGACATGGATGCGTGCGGCCCATTCCGACAGGGGCCGGTTATCCCCAGGCTCGGCCTGCAACGCTTCGAGAATTCCGAGTAACCCGGGACTGCTGGCATAGGGCAGGTAGCACTCGTGCACCGGGGCCTGTTGCAGTTGGTCCACCAATACCTGGGCCAGACGCTGATCGGCGGCCTGCTCGGGGATTTTCACGTCGCGGGCGGCGAAGTCCTTGAGGATCGACTTGAGGATGTCACTGATGGCCAGGGTGCAGGCTCGCGACGGCAGGTCGACGCAGACCTTGGGTGCCAGGCACACCGCGCGGTAGTTGACCGGTTGGTGGCTGTAGAAACTGTGCTCGATCTGCGGCGGCACCCACACCGCGTATTGCGGAGGAGACATGAAGCGGCTGCCCTCGACGTCCATGTGCAGCACGCCGTGGGCGGCGTATTCCAGTGTCCCCCAGGGATGTCGGTGGGGCGCGGCGTATTCGTGGGCGTCGAAATCGGCGTAGCGGAAGTACACCGCCGACGGCAGTTCGCAGAAATCCAGCAGGTCGATGTGTTTACTGCTCATGCTGTCCGTCATCAGGGGCCGGTTGTCTGGATCGAAGTATAGGCTTGCATCCAGACAAGTGGATAATTGCCCCTCATTAACGTTCTGGTTTTTCCCGATGCAATACGCTTATCCCCTGCTGGCCATTTTTATCTGGGCCGGCAACACCGTGATCACCAAAATGTCTGCCGGGGCGATCTACCCCGCCGAGATCGGTTTCTACCGCTGGCTGCTGGCCGGGTTGCTGTTCACGCCCTTCATGCTCAAACCGGTGCTCGCCCATTGGCCACTCATCCGTCCGAAACTGGGCAAGATCTTTGTCCTCGGTGTACTGGGCATGGCCGTTTATCAAAGCCTGGCGTACTTCGCCGCGAGCCTGACCTCGGCCACCAACATGGGCATCATCCTGTCGCTGATGCCGCTGATGTCGCTCGCCATGGCGATCATCAGCCTCGGCCAGCGCCTGACCATGGGTGCCCTGGCCGGTGCGGTACTGTCATTCGCCGGTGTCCTGGTGGTGGTGTCGTCCGGCAGCCTTGGCGCGTTGCTGGAACACGGGGTCAACCTGGGCGACGCGATGATGCTGATCGCCACCCTGGCCTACGCGGTCTACAGCACCCTGCTGAAAAAATGGCAGCTGAAGCTGCCGCCACTGGTGCTCCTGTATTTGCAGGTGCTGGTGGCCGTGTTGGTGCTGTTTCCGCTGTTCCTCGCCTCATCGAAAGTCGGCCCGACCCTGCAGAACATTCCGCTGGTGCTGTACGCCTGTCTGCTGGCTTCGATGGTCGCGCCGCTGGCATGGATGCAGGCCGTGGTGCGTCTGGGGCCGAGCCGGACCACGCAGTTTTTCAATTTGCTGCCGCTGATTACCGCCTTGATTGCGGCGGTGGTGCTGCATGAGCAACTGGCGATGTATCACCTGGTGGGCGGGGTGCTGACCTTGGGTGGGGTGATTGTTTCCGAGCGTTGGACGACGGTGTTGGGTCGTAAGGTCGGCGTTGCCTGATCCGGCGTCTTCGCGAGCAAGCTTGCACACAGTTTTTGTGAGCAACACAAATCACTGTGGGAGCGTGGCTTGCCCGCGATGAACGATAACGCGGACTAAAGCCCTGCCGCATTCAGCCGCGCCGCATGCTCGACAAACAACCGGATCGGTTCGGCCCCCTTGCCCACCAGCCCCAGCGACTGGTTGACGATATCGAAGTGATCCAGCGGATACTCATCGCCAATCACCGTCCCCAGGTGCGAGCTGTAGCGCCCGACCATGCCGTCGCAATGCCCGGCTTCGCGGATGAAGGTTTTGGCGAACAACCGGCAACTGCGGTTGGTGCCATCCAGCAGATTGCGCCCGCGATCGGTAATACCCGGCTGCAAGGTGCCGGACCAGGAGTAATAGCGCACGCCGTTGACCTCTTCCGGCCCGTGACCGCCCCAGGTTTCGGGCAAGCCCTGTGGATAATGCTGGTTGAACAGCGTGACGCCAGCACTGGTGAGGGAGTGATGGGACGCATGGATGTCCACCGGCAGCTTCGGCCCGCGGTAACCGGTATCCAGCACAGCCATCAGCGCGCCGACCATCCTCAGTAAAAAGCACAGCAGACGACCACGGACGCTGTCATGGGGATAATGCTTGTGCAGGTAATCGGCGAGCTCCGAACCGTGATTCGGCCCCGCCACCGAAGTGACCGAGGCGATCAGGTCCGGACGCTTGGCCGCCGCATAACGGGCAGTCAGCGAACCCTGGCTATGACCGATCAGGTTGACCTTGTCGGCCCCGGTTTCCCGCAAAATGTCCTCGATCCGTACCAGCAATTGCTCGCCGCGCACTTCGTTCGAATTAAGCGGCGAGACCTGCACCGCGAACACCACCGCACCACCCCGGCGCAACGCCTCGACGATCCCGTACCAGTAGGGATAAAGCACCAGGCGGATGAACCCGAGCATTCCCGGGACCAACACCAACGGGTAGCGCGGGGCAGAACCTTGCGACATGGGCGGACATCCTGGTGGTCGGGCGGTGACGCAAGGCGGGATGAAAGACATCCACCAAGCATCGCCAGCGAAGATGACAAGTCTATGTCATCCGCCCTACTTCAACCCCACCACGCCCGCCACGATCAGCCCGACCGAGACCAGCTTGATCACGGTCAGGCTTTCGCCCAGCAGCGCGAAACCGAGAAACACCGTGCCCAGCGAACCTATGGCCGTCCAGATCGGGTACGCGATGCTCACCGGCAACTCGCGCATGGCCAGGGTCAGGAAGTAGATCCCGCCCACAGCCGCCACCACCGTGATCAGCGAAGGCCAGGGCCGGGTGAAGCCCTCGGCGTACTTCATGCCCATGGCGAAGGTGACTTCGAACCCGGCGGCGACCAGCAGAAACAGCCAGGCCATCTAGAACTCCCCGGCCAGCGCCAGCAAGCGCTGCTCGGCCTCGGCCACTGACACCGCGAAGGTGCGTTCGGCGGATTCCTCGCCCTCGGCCGCCACCACCGTGACGTCGTTGATGCCGATGAAACCCAACGCCGTGCGCAGCCATGGATCAGCGTGGTTAAGCGCTTCAAGCTCGCCACCCGGGCCGAAACCGAAACCGCCGCGACTGGTGACGATCAGCGCTTTCTTGCCCTGCAACAGCGGCGTGTATTGGGCGATGCCATTGTCCAGCGTGTGATCGAATGTCAGGCCCAGCCGCACAATCTGATCGACCCAGGCCTTGAGGCCGCTGGGCACGTTGAAGTTGTACATCGGCGTAGAGATCAGCAGCAGGTCGTGATCGAACAACTCGTTGACCAGTTGATCGCTGAGCGCCAGATCCGCCTGCATCGACAGCGGCCGCGTTTCGGGTTCCGGGTAAAACGCCGCCGCAACGAACGCTTCGTTGACCGCCGGGATCATCGCCCGGCCGACTTCGCGACGAGTGACCTGAGCCAGCGGGTGGCGAACTTGCCAGGCGCTGAGAAAACTTTCAGCCAGGCGACGCGAATGGGAACGGTCACCCCGTGGACTGGCGTGTATCGCAAGAATTTTACTCATCTGTACTTCCTCCGGACTAGAATCAAACGGCTTGTTGCTTGCAGCTTGAAGCTCGCAGCTGTCCATCTTCAAATGAGCAAAAATCAGTCAGGATGAGTTTATTTCATCTGTGGAGATTTCAATGTTTGCCTCGCTGCCCTTGACCGCCCTGCGCGCCTTCGAATCCGCCTCACGCCTGTTGAGCTTCAAGGCTGCCGCCGAAGAACTGTCAGTCACCCCGACGGCGGTGTCCCATCAGATCCGCTCTCTGGAGACCTGGCTTGGTGTGCCGCTGTTCGAGCGCCTGCCACGCCAGGTGCGCCTGACCGAATGCGGTAAACGGCTGTTCCAGAGTCTGCACGGGGCTTTTCTGGAAGTGGCGCAAAGTGTCGATACCCTGCGCCCGCAACGCAGCGGCGCCAGCCTGACGGTCTCCACCACCGCCGCCTTCGCTGCCCTGTGGCTGGTGCCGCGGTTGGGACGCTTCTACGCTCGGCACCCGAACATCAATGTGCGCCTCGATACCCACTGCGAAGTCATCGATCTGCATCAGGACGCCAGTGTCGATCTGGTGCTGCGCTATAGCCTTGATGATTACCCCAACCTGTACGGCCAGTGCCTGTTCGATGAGTCCTTCGGTGTCTACGGCTCGCCCGAACAAGTGGCCCTGGCGTTGAGTCGTGCCCCGACGCTGATCAGCGTGCGCTGGCACAACTCAAAGCTTTATGCCCACGGCTGGGAAGCCTGGTGCGCTCGCTCAGGCGAAACCTGGCTGAGCGGCCGGCCAGCGGTGCGCGAATACGACGAAGAGCACTACGCCCTGCAAGCAGCGATTGCCGGGCAAGGTCTGGTGTTGGCAAGCAATATTCTGGTGTCGGAAAGCGTGGCCAGTGGTCTGTTGTTGCCGTACCGGGGGGAAATCCAGGTCGATGGCGCCGGCTACAGCGCGCTGTGCGTGCCAGGACGCGAACGTCATCCACCGGTCCGGGCGTTTTTTGCATGGCTAGAGGAGGAGGCGCGGATTTCGGGCCATGCCTTGCGCTGAGTCCGCGTCTTGGGTATTGGCTACAAAACCGGGTAAAGCCCACGCCCCCTTGAACCGTCGTATAGATCCAATTCGATCAACCAATGCGTCCTGGGCAGAGTTCAAGAACCAGTTTGTCTCTTGAGTCAGGGAGTTGGTCGATTATTTTTTCTCGCATTCGACTTCTTTCAAAACTCGCCTGATCCAGCAGTTGCTTCGCAAAATCGAAACTGATTTCACCCACGATATGCTCGCCGGAAAAACACTGATTCAAAAAATCGACTTCAACATCTTCGGTGGTGCTGAAGCAGACAAATACTGAATAAAGAACAGGGCCTGCCCCTAAAATCCCCATCTGCAGGGCAACAGTCGAAAAATCGGAGTCATCCGGTGTCTTTACAGTGGCCACGGTATATTCTCGCAACGCCAGGCTAATTTTATCACCAACGAAAAAATGCTCAACACAGTTTATCAATTGCTTAAACTTCTCGGCCTGATTCGTGCCAAAAATAGAAAGCATCTGGCTTACAACAGAGTCCTTCATTACGAACTTTTCATTATTTTTTGGTTCAATACCTTTGCTTTGATAGACACTACGTTGCCATTTAGCTTTTTCCATCGCAGTGGCACATTCCGCATACCAGCTTTCAGCACCCGCCAACTTCCCAGCTTTCGAATTTGCATACAACTGAGAGAAAAGCACGGAGTTAACCAGATCTTCGCGTAACTGTTGCGAAAATCCATCGGCAACCAAAAGCAAATTACCCGCCACCAGACAAACATCATCCTTGATCATTTCAATCACTCCGCAAGTCAATAGCCAAAGCGGGTTGCTTCCTGAGCAACCCGGCTCAACAGCCTTACTTAAGCTTGACACCACGGAAGAATTCTTCAGAGCTCATATCAAGTACCTCATAGATGAGCTCTCGGTTGCGTTCGTGCGTACGCATATCGAGTTCCGCCATGGTCGCCACTTTTTTCATTTTCAAGTTGGACAGTTTCCACTTCCAGAACCAGGCACCACCTTCCTGCGTGTCAAGTTCACAGTCAACAGCCAAGTACGCCGTTATCGCGGTGCCCTTTGCCGATTGCAGGCACGGAACAATCCGAAACTCTGCATTTTTTCCTTTATTGCTATTGTTATCAAACAAAGTTACCAGCGATTCTTCCGACTGGATTTTATCGAAAGCGCCTTGCAACAACTTCAACATGGCAGGCGCATTCCTGCCGGCAACCGCTGTAATAATATCCAGGACAATGGAGTCCATTGTGACATTGACCTGTTTGTTGACATGGTCCTTGTACTTGCTACTGGTCAGTGTCCAACCACAATGCCGCATGGCCTCACTATATTTCGCGTGCCATTCGACGGGCGCCGCCTTGATGTCCGAGTAGGTAGTGGCATAACGCTCGGCGAAATGAATACTGTCCGCCGCCGCCTGCTTTTTATCTTCATCAAGGTTATCGGAAAACCCGATCACAGCAGGCGTTTCGTTACCCAACAGCAGATCCTGCTGATCGACACCTTCTTTTTTCATTGCGGAAAAACCGCGAATACGCGGTGTTTGGGCAAGAGGTGCTATCTGCGATTTTTCAAAAAACAACTGACTCTCTTCAACACTTGGCAATAGAATACTCATATCAACTTCCATATTGTAAATTAGCTATCAAGTTCGAAATCAGCCACTTGACTGACAACGCCAAGCTACCCAATCCCCTCTATAACATCTACAACCGGAGCATGACACTTTATTACCAAGTTCTCCTAGTTCATTTTCGCAAACACAAACAAGACCCGAAAACCTGAACAAACACCTTCCAATAGTGCAACTCCTACAACACTAATAACAATCCATATAAATTGCCGAAGCGAACACTAGTTTGTCCCTTTTACCGTCTTCGGCGCCTTGCCCGCCTTCATCTGCTCCAGCAACGGCGCGCACTGGTTCGCTTCACCGCCGCTCGGCGCCACCAGCGCCAGTAAACCTGCCGCCGGTGCGGCGATCACGCCCAGCGCCACCATCCCGGCCCCGCGCAGCATCAACGGCACGGCCTTGACCCCGGCATCGGGCTTGATGAATTTGCCGCGCACATACAGCGGCGAACGCAATGAAATCAGGCGCCAACCCTTGGATTCCGGGGTGATGGTCAGGTCCAGTTGTTCGGTCGCCATGTTCGCGGTACCGTCGATGTAGACGATGGCGTTCTCGGTGTCGAATACAAACAAGCGGGTACTCGCCAGGCCGGACTGGATGCCGAAGTCGGCGGCTGCGCAGTTGATCTTCACTTCCTTGTCGCCAAAGATCTTGCCGACCACATAGTTGCCGACATTCAGGCCCGCCAGCTCCATCAATTCGCGACTGATGGCGCCATCGTTGATCAGCATTTTCAGGCTGCCATTGGCACTGCCCAGCAGCTTGGCCACCGAATTGCCGCGCCCGCTGATATCAGCATCGCCGTTGAGTTCGCCAAAACTGGTTTTCATCGGCTCAAAGCCAGGGAACAACTGCTTGAGCTTGAACCCCCGCGCCGTGAGCCTGGCCTGGCCCTCCAGTGGATCGGTGTGGCCGTTCAGGCGGATCTGCGCATCCAGCTTGCCGCCGGCCACGCCGAAGCGCAGCGGCTCGAGGCTGAGCACGCCATCGGTGAGTAGCAAATGGGTATAGAGGTCGTTGAACGGCAGTTTTTCGCTGTGCACGATGCGCTTGCCGGTGAACTCGACATCGGCGTCCATGTCGCGCCAGCGATCAGTCTTGAACTCTTCGACTGGCAGCACTTTGTCCGCCGGTTGTTTGCTGTCACCGCCACGGGCCTTCTGTTTGGCATTGGAGTCTGCACCAATCAGCGGCGCCAGGTCAGCGAACAGCAATTGATTGGACAACAACGAACCGCTGAGTTTTGGCCGTGGCTGGCTGGCCACATAAGTCAGATTGCCATGGATGTCGCTTTCGCCGATCTTGCCGTTGAATTCTTCGTAGCGGAACACCGCGCCACCGGCCTCGTGCAACCTGGCAATCAGGTGGCCGTCGGTGGCATAGGGTGGCGTGTCCGGCAGGGTCACGCCGGTCAGCGGGTAGAGGTTGCCCAAGCTGGTGCCGGCCAGTTTCAGGCGCAGGTCCAGGGCGCCGAGATTGAGTGGGTCGGTCAGGGTGCCGGCCAATTCGACGCTGGAGTCGGCGATCTTCACCTGTGCCTGAAGCGGAAACGGCCGTGCCGCGTCCTGCAGCGCCAACAGCCCGCCAATCTTGCCCTGGCCCGCGAGCATCTGGCCGTGGTACTGGCCGTTGACCTTGAGGGCAAACGCATAATCCTGGGGTGACGAGCCCTTTTCCTGCGCCGCTTTCGCCGCTTTGTCGCCGACGATATCGCTGAACGGAACCGGCTTGCCCAAAGGATCGATCATCACATCGAGTTGAGTCTTCAGGTTCTGGTCGTCGAGGGTCACGTGGCCCTTGTCGAAGCCGATCGCGCCGATATCCACCACCCAGCTGGAAGGCTCGGCGTTCGGGTCTTTGGGGTCGAATTTGAAGATCCAGTTGGCGCGCCCGTCAGCCAGGCGTTGCAGCTCGGCATTCGGCTCGGTGAGGTCGATACGCGGGATCACCACCCGCTGCGCCAGCAACGCCAGGGGCGAAATACGCAGTTCTACCCGCTTGAGGGTGACCATCTGCGGTTGCTTCGACCAGTCCGGGTTGCCCAGGCTGAGGTCCTCGGCCACTACATGGGGCCACGGCACCCAGGCGCGCCAGCCGCTCTCATCGGGTTCGGGCCGCCATACCACCGAAAGATTGCCATTGATGGCAAAAGCGCGGTGCAGCTCTTCGGAAACTTTGGCGTTGAGCGGCGGTTTGATCCGGTTCCAGTCGAAGAACACGATGACCAACACCAGCACCATCAACAAGGCAAGGAAAGTGGAAAGGGTCCAGACAAACGTTTTTTGAGTGCGCGTCATTGCACAGGGCTCCTGATACGACTGAGCGTCCCGACTGCGACGCACATGTAAAACGGTGAGCCGCAAGCGGCACGCCATGAAGTCTACGACTGAAAAAAAACCGGCAGGTTTAATCGATAGACCGATTTCGCCGATTTCGCCCAGTCCAATACTGACCCATCAGTCATTCGGCGTTACCGGCCCTGCACTTTTGCATGCCAAAGGTGGGTCGAAAGTACCCACATCGGTGCAAAACAACTTGCCGGAGACGCCCGGCCTAGAGCCTCTGCAGCAAACAATCAATTCCGTTGATTATTACCATTGCGTTTATGAACTTTCATATCGACTTATCGAGAGTAGCATTGCTCTCGTACCCACTTATTCGCCCTCCCGAGGAGCAAAACAATCATGAAACGCCAACTACTGCTTAGCCTTACCCTCTCGATGCTGGCCAGCACTGCTTTTGCCCTGCCAGCCGCTGACCAGGCCACGCCACAAGTGAAACAGAACCACTCGGTGTTCAGCCAGACCGTCGCCGAAGGCGGTAATGATCGCCTGAAAGAAAAAGGCCTGATCACTCAGGATGGCTCGGACCGTACTCCACAAGGCCAGACCCTGGCTGCCGATGGTTCCGAACGCACCCCACAAGGCCAGACCCTGGCTGCCGATGGTTCCGAACGCACCCCACAAGGCCAGACCTTGGCTGCAGACGGTTCGGATCGTACTCCACAAGGTCAAACCCTGGCTGCCGACGGTTCCGATCGCACGCCACAAGGTCAAACCCTCGCTGAAGGCGGCTCGGATCGCACCCCACAAGGCCAAACCCTCGCCGAAGGCGGTGGTGACCGTGTGATCGAACGCAACAGCGCCGCGAGCTAAGCCCCATGGCCGCCCTGAAAAAAAGCCCAATCACCGGATTGGGCTTTTGACTTTTCAGCGGTCCGCTTGATAGATGCCACACTTCCTTGCTTGATCCCTCCACAGTCGTTCGACGCCGGCAAAGCTGATTTGCTAGAGTGCGCCGCGTCCCTGTCCAGAAAACACCCTTGCGATGCTGCCCCGCGCCGAACAGAAACAACAAACCCGTAACGCTCTGATGGATGCTGCCCGGCATCTGATGGATGGAGGCCGAGGATTCGGCAGCCTGAGCCTGCGTGAAGTAGCGAAAACCGCCGGCATCGTACCGACCGGTTTCTACCGCCATTTTGCCGATATGGATGAACTGGGCCTGGTGCTGGTCAGCGAAGTCGGCCAGACATTCCGCGAAACCATTCGCCTGGTACGACACAACGAATTCGTGATGGGCGGCATCATCGATGCCTCGGTGCGGATCTTTCTCGACGTGGTCAGCGCCAACCGCTCGCAGTTCCTGTTTCTCGCCCGTGAGCAATACGGCGGTTCGCTGCCGGTGCGCCAGGCCATCGGCCGTTTGCGTGAAGACATCAGTTCGGACCTGGCGGCGGACTTGTCACTGATGCCGAAGCTGCAGCATCTGGACATCGCCGACCTGAGTGTCATGGCGGATCTGATCGTCAAAAGCGTGTTCGCCACCCTGCCGGACATCATCGATCCGCCAGCCGAAGCCTTGCCCGAGCACCTGACGCCCCAGGCGAAAATCACCCAGCAACTGCGGTTTATCTTTATCGGCCTCAAGCATTGGCAAGGGCTTGGCAGCACCGAGTAACTTTCTGTGCGTGAAATCCCTGTGGGAGCGAGCTTGCTCGCGATGAGGGCATGACATCCACCATCTATGTGACAGTTCCACCGCCATCGCGAGCAAGCTCGCTCCCACACGGCCCCGCGTCGCTTCAACTTGGTGCGCAGATCAAAATCAACGCACCAACTTCAACCAAAAAACTCACTCCATCGATACCAGTCCCACGTCTCCTTCAGCCATTTCCTACGCATCATGTCGATTGGCAAGCCCCTTGCTCTAGCCTGAGCATTGTCCATTGCTGGAAGCCTTCCGATGCTGGTGATTCATCGCAGAATCGACCCTCAACCCGTTTGGGCCGCCGAACTGCACCTGACGTTCGAAGCCCGCAGCAAAAGCCGTTTGCGCTGCTTCAGTGCCGAGGGCGAAGACGTCGGATTGTTTTTGGAGCGCGGCCAGCCGCCGTTGCATGACGGCGAATGCCTGCAAGCCGAAGACGGGCGTATCGTGCGTGTCTGCGCCCGCCCCGAACAATTGCTCCACGTCACCTGCGCCAATGCCTTCGAACTGACCCGCGCGGCCTATCACCTGGGCAACCRCCATGTCGCCCTGCAAGTCGGCGACGGCTGGTTGCGCCTGCTCGACGATTACGTACTCAAGGCCATGCTCGAACAACTCGGCGCCAATGCCGAGAACATCGAGGCGCCGTTCCAGCCGGAACACGGCGCCTATGGTGGAGGCCATCATCATTCGCGCCACGGCGATGAAGACTTCAACTACGCGCCGAAACTGCACCAGTTCGGCGTCCGCCCATGAACCCGGCCTGGGCGCTGTTGCGCCTGGCCAGTCCGCAATTGCCGATTGGCGGCTACAGCTACTCCCAAGGGCTGGAAATGGCGGTGGATAACGGCCGGGTTCACGACCCCGACAGTGCACGACGCTGGATCAGCGATCAGTTGCTGCTGAATCTGGCACGCTTCGAAGCGCCTTTGTTGCTCGCCCATTGCGTGGCCGCCAGCGAGGAAAACTGGGACGAATTGCTGCAGAGCTGCGAAGAGCATCGCGCCAGTCGCGAAACCCGCGAGTTGCATCAGGAGAGCCGGCAGATGGGCTACTCGTTGCAGCAATTGCTCAATGGCTTGCCGGAACTCGACGCGCCTGCCCGCATCTTCCTCGAACAACGCAGCGAGCCACATCTGGCCCTGTGTTGGGCCTTGGCCGCGCGCGCCTGGCAGATCAGCCCGCAAGATGCATTGGCCGCATGGCTGTGGAGCTGGCTGGAAAACCAGTTGGCAGTATTGATGAAGACCTTGCCATTGGGTCAGCAAGCCGCCCAGCGCCTGACCAGCGAACTGTTGCCGCTGCTTCAACAAGCCCAACAGAACGCCACCCGAATCGATCCCGATCATTACGGCAGTGCCGCTTTCGGCCTGTCCTTGGCGTGTATGGCCCACGAGCGCCAGTACAGCCGTCTGTTCCGTTCCTAGGGCCTGTTATTTTGGAGAATCACATGAACACACAACCCCTGCGTGTCGGCATCGGCGGCCCGGTCGGCTCCGGCAAAACCGCCCTGACCCTGGCCCTTTGCCTGGCCCTGCGCGAGCGCTACAACCTGGCCGTGGTGACCAACGACATCTACACCCGCGAAGACGCCGACTTTCTGGTGCGCAACGAAGCCCTGGCGCCGGAACGCATCATCGGCGTGGAAACCGGTGGCTGCCCGCACACGGCCATCCGCGAAGACGCCTCGATCAACCTCGAAGCCGTGGACCAACTGAACCGCCGCTTTCCGGGGCTGGACCTGATTCTCGTGGAGTCCGGGGGCGACAACCTTTCCGCGACCTTCAGCCCGGAACTGTCCGATCTGACGATCTACGTGATCGACGTCTCGGCCGGCGACAAGCTGCCGCGCAAGGGTGGACCGGGGATCTGCAAATCCGACCTGCTGGTGATCAACAAGATCGACCTCGCGCCGCTGGTCGGTGCCTCGCTGGAGATGATGAACAGCGACACCCAGCGCATGCGCAACGGTAAGCCGTTCGTCTTCAGCAATCAGAAAACCGGCCAGGGTCTGGAACAGATCATCGCCTTCATCGAACGCCAGGGCTTGCTGACCGCGGCCTGATCACGACTTCAACAAGGAAGCTTATCCATGATACTCAAACGCATTCTCGGCGCCCTGGCCCTGCTGCTGACCCCGGCCCTCGCCTTCGCCCACCCGGGGCACGGCGACAACGGCTTGATCGCCGGCATCAGCCATCCGCTTGGCGGTCTCGATCACCTGCTGGCGATGCTCGCGGTCGGTCTGTGGGCCGCACAGCAACAAGGTGCAGCGCGTTGGGCGCTGCCGTGCACCTTCGTCGGCACCCTGTTGATCGGCGGGATACTGGGTTTTGAAGGGCTGAACCTGCCAGCACTGGAAAGCGGGATTGCCGCTTCCGTGTTGGCTTTGGGGCTGGCGGTTGCCCTGGCAGTGCGTCCACCGTTGGTGATGGCGGTGGGTGCGACGGCGTTGTTTGCACTGTTTCATGGTGTCGCGCATGGGCTGGAACTGCCGGACATGTCGAGCCCTTGGGCTTATGCCGCCGGGTTTGTGGTGGCGACAGCGGTGTTGCATGCAGCGGGTTATGCGGTCGTGCGGGTGTTACCGCAAGCAGCTGCGCCACTGGTTCGACTGGCGGGTGCGGCTTCGGCGGCGACCGGGGTGTGGTTGCTGGCGGGCTAACTCTCTAGTGCCTGAACTGGCCTCTTCGCGGGCAAGCCCGCTCCCACAAGGTTTCTGGTGTGAATGAAATCCATGCCACACAACAAACTACTGTGGGAGCGGGCTTGCCCGCGATGGCGGCCTGACAGACACAGCCTCTCTCAGGTCTGCCTCTCTGCTAACATGTCGCGCAATCGCCCCTGCCGTGACGACGCCAGCCAATGCCGCCTGTTTCCCGCTCCGCCTCTCATCCTGAATTGACCGCCCTGTTCGCCTCGGTGCAACAGCACTTCCTGAACGTCATCGTGCCGCTCTGGCAAGGTCCGGGCTGGAATGCCGACATGGCGTTGCCCTACGAGGCGCTGGATGCCGAACGCCAACCGCTGCCACCGCAACGCTACCGGGCCATGGCCTGTGCACGGCAGCTGTATCTGTTTGCCAGCCTGATCGGTCAGGTGCCGGGCGCCGCAGAGCGTGCCGCCGCTTTGTTCCGCTCCTTGCAGCGGCACTTCCACGATGCCGAGCACGGCGGCTGGTTCTACAGCGTCGATGCACAAGGTGCGCCGCTGGATCAGCGTAAAGACCTCTATACCCACGCCTTCATCCTGTTCGCCTGCGCCCATTACTGGGACAAGGTCCGCGAGCCACTGGTGGAGTCGGTGCTCAATGCCTCGCTGGAAGTGATTGCGCAGCGTTTCGCCACGGACGACGGTCTGTACGAAGCCACGCTCGACCGCGACTGGGCATCGCTGGACAGCGGCCCTTTGCAAAATCCGCTGATGCACCTGGCCGAAGCTTTCCTCGCCACTCTGTCAGTGCGTGAGGACCTCGATGTGCAACAAGCGCTCGTCGAGTTATGCACAGCCATGCACGCGCGATTTATCGATCCGCAGCACGGCGTGTTGATGGAAAAGCCGCTGGGGTCTGTGGATAACTGGTTTGAACCGGGGCATCAGTTCGAGTGGTATTTCCTGCTGGAATCCTCGGCGCTGCTGCGTAATTCGACGCTGCATGCCGATCTGGAGCGGGCCTTCGCCTTTACCGAGCGAATGGGCGTCGATCAGCAGACTGGCGCCGTGCGGGCAATGCTCGACTTCGCAGCGGATCACGGCGTCCGGGACGCCACGCAGCGTATCTGGGCGCAGGCCGAGTACCTGCGCGCGTTGACACTGCGACCGCACAGCGAAGCAGATGTGGTGCGCCAGTTGCAGGCGTTGCAGCAGCGCTCGCTGCATGCCGGCGGCTGGTACGAATGTCGTGACGAGCACGGTGAAGTCAGCCGCCGAGACATGCCATCGACAACGCCCTATCACCTGGCGACTTGTTATCGCGGGTTGGCGGAATATCTCGCCACAAGGTGAAATCCAATCACTCAGTCCACTTGCGATCCCCGGTAAAGCTGATGGTCAGCCATCGCGCGGCATCCGGCTTACCGAGGTTCGCGGAAATTTCCTCGCGCAAACTGTCCAGTTGCCCCACACCGTCCAGCCAGTAATCCTTCGGCAATACGATGTGAATCTCGATAAAACAGGCCCTGCCGTGTTTCTGCACGTAGGAAATGTAGTCGTCGAAACCATGCTCGACCTTCGCCACCTCCATCACCTGACGCACCTTGTCGTCCAGTTGATCCGGGACGATCCCCAACACATCGCGCAATGCCGGCCCGAGGATTTTGAACGCTGGAGGAAGCATGCCCAGGGCCAGCAGAATCAGAATCATCGGGTCGACATACACCGCCCACTTGTCGTAACCCTGTGTCTTGAGCAGCAGCGCGATCAGGAAACTCACCAGCAGGCCCGCCGACAGCATCGCATCCACCAGCCAACTGATGTTGTCGAACTGGATCAGCGATGATTTGAGCGTGCGATTGCGATGGCGGACGTAGAAGAAGTAAATCAGTTCAACGACAGTGAACACCGCCGCGTAGAGGATCACCAGACCGAGCTCGACCTCGCGGCCACCACTGATGATGCCAAACACACCATTGAGAAAGGCATAAATGGCAACCAGGAACAGGAAGCTGCCTTCGATCACCAGCACCATGGGTTCCAGGTGCCAGTAACCGAACTGGAAGCGCTGGTTGCTTTCCTTCGCGATCAGCCTGGCGGTGATCAGCATCAGCACCTTGATGAAGGCCGCGATTAACGAAAAGAAGCCATCGAAAAGGATGGATTGGGCGCCCGACACAAAACCGGTGATGATCCCGGCGAATGTCACGGCGAGCATCAGGAAGGTCGATTGCTTGAGCAGCGACTGCTCGCCTCGATTACTCACTTGATCTCCTCTAAAACCTCTAGACCGCCGGGTGTGGCGAGCTGCTTGAGGGAGGAGTCTAGCTGATGTCCGGTTTTGTCTGGCCCGGCCCCATCGCGAGCAGGCTCGCTCCTACACTGGTTTTCTGGTGTCAGCAGATCCCTTGTAGGAGCGAGCCTGCTCGCGATTGGCCGTGACTCGATCTTAAGACTTACGCTCGATAGCAAACCCGGCCCAGGTCTGGCTCACCGGCATCAGCTCCAGGCTGTTGATGTTGATGTGCGCAGGCGCATTGAGAACCCAGAAAATGGTCTCGGCGATGTCTTGTGGCTGAATCGCCTCGGCGCCGGCATAAGTGGCGTTGTAACGCTCCTGGTCCCCGGCAAAACGCACCAGCGAGAACTCGCTCTCGCACAGGCCCGGCTCGATGTTGCTGACCCGTACGCCCGTGCCTTGCAGGTCGCAGCGCAGGTTCAGGGAGAACTGTTTGACGAACGCCTTGGTCGCGCCATACACGTGGCTGCCCGGGTACGGATAGTTGCCGGCGATGGACCCCAGGTTGACGATGCCGGCACCACGACCGTGGGCGATCAGGCGTGGCAACAGCAGACGGGTGCTATACATCAGGCCTTTGACGTTGGTATCGACCATGGTGTCCCAATCGTCCAGGTCGCACTTGGGCGCCGGATCAACACCCAGGGCCAGGCCGGCGTTGTTGATCAACCCGCGCAGCTTGGCAAAGGATGGCGGAAGATTGGCAATCGCCTCCTCCATGGCCTTGCGATCACGCACATCGAGCACCAGGCCATGGACTTCGGTCTGCTTCGACAGCTCGGCGCACAGCGCATTGAGGCGCTCTTCACGACGACCTGTCAGCACCAGTTTCCAGCCGGCCTCGGCAAAACGACGAGCACAGGCTTCACCAAAACCGGAGGTTGCGCCGGTAATAAACAGGGTGTTGGACATCGTGTTCTCCTTGCTTCGGCTGATCGCCAGCCATTGGAATAGAAAATCAGCAGGCAGAATGCCCGGCCTTGTTCACAGCGGCAACCACCGTTCAATCTGTTCAAAAAACACTCAACGCCGGCAAACCCTCGACCAGCGTGGCCTGCAGCCATGTGCGCGCACGTTATCCACAGGCCGGTCCACAGTCTTTGGGGGCAAGTGGAAAAGCTGCAAGCCGCTATCCACAAGGCTTTGCGCGGGGTTTTAAAACTTTTTTGCTTGACCCTCAACCGCCTGCTGTGTAGCCCTTGGCCATTTTCATGACTGACGGGTCAAACCCGCGATGGCGCCAAGCCAGTAACCACGGCCTTCAGGCGGGTCTTTCCAGAGTTTAGTCACAGACTTATCCACAGGCTTGTCCACGGTGATTCCGTGCACTTTCATCACGAACAAAAAGGTTGACAAAGCGGTCTTCAAGCTGCGCAAAAACTCATGATCAAAAAACAACCACACCTCTGCAAGCCACGGTTTAAAAGGCCCACAGCCAGCTACTCCCACGTTATTCACAGCCGGTTCCACAGCAAACGGGGACAAGTCAAAACTGTGACAAAACAACTATTTGCAGCGGCTTTATGTCGCGCTTTGCGAGCTTGGGAATATTGTTTTCCACAATTTCCCGGAGGCATGCCAAAAACCCTGTGGGAGCGAGCTTGCTCGCGATGACCGGGGCACAGCTTGCATCGTGGCGACTGACTCACCGCTATCGCGAGCAAGCTCGCTCCCACAGGGATTAGTGGGGTATTGGAGATATAAAAAAGCCCCGGCGATTGCGCGCCGGGGCTTGTGCATAACCACTGAAACTCAGTGCCCGCCGAGATAGGCGTTACGCACGTCCTCGTTGACCAGCAACTCCTTGCCGGTACCCGTCATGCGGATTTCGCCGTTGACCATCACGTACGCCCGGTCCGACAACCGCAGGGCGTGGTTGGCGTTCTGCTCCACCAGAAAGATGGTCATGCCGGTCTTGGCCAGTTCCCGCAGTGTCGCGAAGATCTGTTTCACCACAATCGGCGCCAGGCCCAGGCTCGGCTCATCCAGCAGCAACAACTTGGGCCGGCTCATCAGGGCCCGGGCGATGGCGAGCATTTGCTGCTCGCCGCCAGACATGGTCATCGCCCGCTGGGTACGCCGCTCTTCGAGCCGCGGGAACAGCTCGAACATGCGTTGCATGTCCTCCTTGGCGTACTTGTCACCGATAGGGATGGTGCCCATCAGCAGGTTCTCCTCGACGGTCATGTCGGGAAACACCCGCCGCCCTTCCGGCGATTGCGCGATGCCGTTGGAGGCGATGTAGTGGGACGACTTGTGGGTGATGTCCACGCCCTGATAGAGGATCTGCCCGTCCGCCGCCCGCGGCTGGCCGAAGATCGACATCAGCAGGGTCGACTTGCCGGCACCGTTGGAGCCGATCAGGCTGACGGTTTCCCCTTCCTTGATGTGCAGCGAGACTTTCTTCAGAGCCTGGATCGGCCCGTAAAACACATCCAGCTCCTTGAGTTCGAGGATGGGTTTGCTCATAGCACCACTTCCTCTTCATCGGCGCCCAGGTAGGCCGCAATCACTTTCGGGTCGTTACGAATCGCATCGGGGCCGCCCTCGGCGATGACGATGCCGTGGTCCAGCACCACGATGTGATCGGAAATGCTCATTACCATGCCCATGTCGTGTTCGATCAGCACCACGGTCAGATCGTGCTCGTCGCGCAGCAGCCGGATCATCGCGCTCAGCGCTTCGGTTTCCTGGGGGTTGAGGCCGGCGGCCGGCTCGTCGAGGCAGATGATCTGCGGACGGGTGCACATGGCACGGGCGATTTCCAGGCGGCGTTGCTGGCCGTAGGACAGTTCACCGGCCAGGCGGTTGGCGCAATCCACCAGATCCACCACCTCCAGCCAGTAGAACGCGTGGTCCAGCGCATCGCTTTCGGCCTTGCGGTAGCCCTTGGTATTGAGGATGCCGGCCAGCATGCTGCGGTTGACCCACATGTGCTGGGCCACCAGCAGGTTTTCCAGCACCGACATTTCCTTGAACAGGCGAATGTTCTGGAAGGTACGCGCCAGTCCGGCGCGGTTCACCAGGTGGGTGCCGCCGAATGCCTTGTAGAACAGCCGACTGGCGAACGATTTAGGCGACACGAAATCGGTCGGCTTGAACGATTCGCCCAGCAATTTGATGACGTTGGTCTGTTGCCCACGAATGTTGAGTTCGATCTTGCCGCCGGAGGCCTTGTAGAACCCGGTCAGGCAGTTGAACACCGTGGTCTTGCCGGCGCCGTTGGGCCCGATCAGGGCGAAGATCGAATTGCGGTGGACTTTCAGGCTGACATCGTTCAACGCCTTGATGCCGCCGAAGTGCATCATCAGCTTTTCGACACTGAGTACGACTTCGCTCATGGCGCTACTCCTTTACGCGGGGTCACACCGGTACGGCTGATCCGAATCAGGCCGCGGGGTCGCCAGATCATCATCAATACCATCAGGATGCCGAACAGCAGCACGCGGTATTCGGCGAAGCCACGCAGCAGTTCCGGGGCCACGGTCAGCACGAATGCCGCGATGACGACACCTATGGTCGAGCCCATGCCGCCGAGTACCACGATGGCAAGGATCAGTGCCGACTCAAAGAAAGTGAACGACGTCGGATTGACGAAGCCCTGGTAAGTGGCGAAGAACACTCCGGCCAGCCCGGCAGTCGAAGCACCGATGGTGAATGCCGAAAGCTTGACCAGTACGTGGTTCAGACCCATGGAGCGGCAGGCAATTTCGTCTTCGCGCAGGGCTTCCCAGGCGCGGCCGACAGGCATGCGGGTCAGGCGATGCTTGATGTGCAGCACGGCCAGGACCACCAGGAACAACACGGCGTAGATGAAGTAGTACTTCACGTCAGGGTTGTAGGCAATACCGAAGAACTCATGGAACGGCACCCCGCCTTCTTTCGCCCTTTTTCCGAACTCGATGCCGAAGAAGGTTGGCAACGGCGCTGCCATGCCATTCGGGCCGCCGGTCAGGGACAGCCAGTTATTGAGGATCAACCGAATGATTTCACCGAAGCCCAGGGTCACGATCGCCAGGTAGTCGCCGTGCAGGCGCAGCACCGGGAAACCGAGGATGCAACCGGCCAGACCGGCGGTGATCGCCGCCAGTGGCAACACCGTCCAGAAACCCAGCCCCAGATACTGATAACCGAGCGCCAGGCCGTAGGCGCCGATGGCGTAGAACGCCACGTAACCCAGGTCGAGCAGGCCGGCCAGGCCGACCACAATGTTCAAACCCAGCCCCAGCAATACGTAGATCAGCCCGAGGATGACCACGCCCAGCAGGTAGGAGTTGGAGAAAAACGGGAACACCACGGCGATGACAATCAACAGCGGGATGATCCAGCGCAACCGGGATTTGTAATCAGGCGCCAGTACATGCACCCCGGAGCCGGTGGTTTCAAAGCCTTCGAGAATTCTCAGGCCCTTTGGGGTTTGCAGGAACAGGCTCAAGGCAAAACGACCGGACATGACAATTGCGACAATCCACGCCACGCGAGTGGGCTGCAAGTTGAAGCCGTAGCCGTCGAGGACGATGCCGACAATCGGGCCGAACACAATCAGGGCCACGAGGCCGGCAAGAATCGCGTCAACCAGACTTCTTTTGATATCAATGGTTTTTTTAGTGGTTGAAGACATCGCTTACACCTTCGACACAAGAGGACGGCCGAGCAGGCCTTGGGGCCGAAAGACCAGAACGAGAACCAGCAGCGAGAAGCTGAAGACGTCTTTGTAGTCCGAGTTGACCAGACCGGAGAACAGCGACTCGGAGATGCCGAGAATGATCCCGCCGAGCATGGCACCGGGCAGCGAGCCAATCCCGCCGAGCACCGCGGCGGTGAACGCCTTGATGCCGATGACGAAGCCTGCATAGAAGTCGAACGTGCCGTAGTTCATGGTGATCAGCACGCCGGCCAGGGCCGCCATCGCTGCACCAATGATGAACACGTATGAAATGATGCGGTCGGTGTTGATCCCCAGGATCGAGGCCATCTTGCGGTCTTGCTGGGTTGCGCGGCACATGCGGCCGAGCTTGGTGTACTTGATGACATAGGTCAGCAGGCCCATCCCGACAAACGCTGCAACCAGAATGAAGATCTTGGTGTAAGTGAGCTGCACGAAGCCGGTCCCGACTTCTACTCGCCATGCACCGGTCAGCAGTGTCGGAACGCCTTGTTGGCGGGCACCCTGGGCGATCTGTGCATAGTTTTGCAGGATCAGCGAGATGCCGATGGCGCTGATCAGCGGTGCCAGTCGGGTGGAGTTACGCAGGGGTTTATAGGCAACACGCTCGATGACCCAGCCATACACCGCCGTGACGACGATGGTGAAGATCAACGTGCCGAGCATCAACAGAGGGAAGGATTCAATACCGAAGTATGCCAGCAGAGCCAGACTGATTGCCGCGAGGTAAGCGGAAATCATGTAAACCTCGCCGTGGGCGAAGTTGATCATGCCGATGATGCCATAGACCATTGTGTAGCCGATGGCGATCAGGCCATAGACCGACCCGAGGGTCAGGCCGTTGACCAGTTGCTGCAGGAAAATACCATCCATAACGCAATCTCACGCAATGAGAACCTGCACATGTGGCTGTGCGGTTCTTCTAAGGAAAATACAGATTTACGTCGGAGCAATGTCAGCCACGATCAGGCGGGCCACCACGGCCCCTGTGGGAGCTGGCTTGCCTGCGATAGCCGTTGAACATTCAACAAAGTTGTCGTCTGCCAGTCCGTCATCGCGAGCAAGCTCGCTCCCACAGGGGGCCCGTGGGGTTCACCCAATTGAGTCAGCCCTTACTTCTGTTTTTCCAGCTGGTGGTATTTGCCATCCTTGTCCCACTGGTAAACCACGTAGTCGGAGATTTTCAGGTCGCCCTTGCTGTCCCAGGTCTTCTCGCCCATGACGGTCTTGACCGGGTTTTTCTTCAGCCAGGCAGCAGCGTCTTCGCCCTTGTTGGACTTGGCGCCATTGAAGGCTGCGGCCAGGGTCTGGACCGAAGCGTAGGCGTACAGGGTGTAGCCTTCAGGTTCGGTGCCGGCCTTGCGGAAAGCATCTACCACAGTCTTGCTGTCTGGCAGCAGACGTGGGTCGGCGCCGAAGGTCATCAGTACGCCATCAACGTTCTGCGGGCCACCGGCGGTGGTCACCAGTTCGTCAGTCACGATGCCGTCATCGGACATGAACTTGACGTCTTTGAGGCCCTGTTCACGCAGTTGCCGAACCAGTGGACCGGCTTCCGGGTGCAAGCCGCCGAAGTAGACCACGTCGGCACCGGCCGCACGGATCTTGGTGACGACGGCGCTGAAGTCTTTCTCGCCGCGGGTCAGACCCTCGTACAGCACCGGTTTCACGCCGCGTTTTTCCAGCTGAGCCTTGGTCGCATCCGCCAGGCCCTGACCGTAGGTGTCCTTGTCGTGCAGTACGGCGACTTTCTTGCCCTTGAGCACGTCGACGACATAGTCGCCAGCCACGATACCTTGCTGGTCGTCACGCCCGCACATGCGGAACATGGCACTCAGGCCGCGCTCGGTCACCTTGGGGTTGGTGGAACCCGGGGTGATCGTGATGATGCCGGCTTCGTCGTAGATCTCGGAGGCAGGGATGGTCGACGAGGAGCAGAAGTGACCTACCACACCAACGACTTTCTTTTCGGTCAGGTCCTTGGCGACTGTCACAGCCTGCTTCGGTTCGCAGGCGTCATCGCCCTTGACCAGTACGATTTTTTCCCCGTTCACGCCGCCCGCTGCGTTGACCGCATCGGCCGCCGCCTGTGCACCCTTCATGTACTGTTCGCCAAATGCCGCGTTGGCGCCCGTCATTGGTCCCGCTACGCCGATCTTGATGTCAGCCTGAGCAAACGCAGAAACACCCAGCGCAGTTGCCACTGCGAGGGCCAGAAAGCCTTTCTTGTAAAACGTCTGGGACATGAGGTGGTGCTCCATGGTTTTTTTAATTGGCACTGCGACTTCAATGAATGCTCAGAGCAAGGGCCGTGCCATCGGTTTTTTATTCTGAAAAAAGTCGCTGCTTTCTTGTTATTTCGACTGTTTCGGGCCCATTTTCATTGGGCGTGCAACCGTCTAAACCGCGGAAGGTAGAACCATTATTTTTTTGAGGCGCAACCCGCCTGCGCCATCATTGCAACCGCGGCTTTAAACGACGTGCAACCAGCCTGTAACAACGTGCGTCACCGAAGTGCACACTGCTGGTGCGGGACTGCTACAACCCGCACCACTACAGGCTAGCCGCAGATCGAAAAAGCGCCGCTTCCCACTGCAAAAATCAACCTTCAGATCACGATCCGCAGGCACTGGCCTGCGTGATACAGCGAGAATCCCGCCTCATACAGACAGCTGCGCAACCCCACCCCGGCCAATGGCTGCATGGGAGCAAAGGGAATCGGTAGCGATTGAGGATTTCCGTTACACAGGTAATCGGCGAAGGCCTTGCCGACCACCGTACCCGTGGTCACGCCCCGGCCGTTGTAGCCGGTGACTGCCACCAAACCGGGCGCCGGCTCGAACAGGCGCATCAAATGATCGGGGGTGAAAGCGATGCAACCGGTCCAGGTGCACTCCCATTCCACCGGTTTCAGGTAAGGGAAGTAATGTTGCTGCACGCGATCGGCCCAGGCCTTGAGGAACCAGGCCGGTTTCTGATTGCCATTACCCAGACTGCCAAGCAGCAGGCGACCGTCTTTATCCCGACGGATGCTGCTCAGCACTTGGCGGGTGTCCCAGGAACCCTGGCCCCCGGGCAGAATTTGCCGGGCTGCTTCCTCGGTCAGCGGCACCGAGGCCACCTGATAGTAGTAACCGGGGAAGAAATTGCGCCGCAGTTCCGTCCAGTCGCCTTCGGTGTAGGCATTGGAGGCAATCACCACTTTCTCGGCCATGACCGAGCCCTGGGCGGTTTGCACAGACCAGCGCTGGCCCTGACGTTCGAGGCGGGTGACCGGGGAATGATCGAACAACTGCCCACCGAAACCGATGGCCGCTTTGGCCAGCCCCGTGGTGTAGGCCATCGGGTTGAGCGTGCCGGCACGGCGATCGAGCAGCGCAGCGGCGATCTTTTTCGTGCCCGTCGCTTGTTCGCAGGCTTGACCTGTCAACAACTCCACCGGCGCCCCGCGGCGTTTCCATTGTTCTTCACGACTGCGCAAGTCGGCTTCGCCACGGGCGTTATGCGCCATGTGCAGCGTGCCTTCGCGGCGCAACTGGCAATCGATGTTGTACTTGTCCACAAGGCTGAACACCAGGGATGGCGCCGCCCCCAGCATGCGGTTGAGCTGGCTGCCGACCTCCTTGCCGAACCCGGCTTCGATCTCGTCCGGCGGAATCCACATCCCGGCGTTGACCAGCCCGACGTTACGCCCCGAACCACCATGGCCGGCGCGATGGGCCTCCAGCACACAAACGGTCTTGCCTTGCTCCAGCAGATGCACCGCCGCCGACAATCCGGTAAATCCGGCGCCGATGACGCAGACATCCACCGTGACCTCACCCTTGAGGGCCGAATTGTCCGGCCTTTGCGGCGTCAGTTTTTCCCACAGACACTCTTCGCGTAACGGCATTGCCAGACTCCAACAGAAACCCAACAAACACACAGTTCAAAATGTAGGAGTGAGCCTGCTCGCGATAGCACCAGCACATTCAACAATGATGTGACTGACAAACCGCTATCGTCGGAACGCCGCCCGGAGCCGGCTCGCTCCTACAGGGGGATCACCGTTCGACGTGAGATTTAGTCAAATGTAATACCCTGCGCCAACGGCAATTCCAGCGAATAGTTCACGGTGTTGGTCTGGCGGCGCATGTAGCCGCGCCATGCATCGGAGCCGGACTCACGACCGCCGCCGGTTTCTTTCTCGCCACCAAATGCACCACCGATTTCAGCGCCGCTCGGGCCGATATTGACGTTGGCGATGCCACAGTCGCTGCCCACCGCCGACATGAACTGCTCGGCTTCACGCACGTCGGTGGTGAAGATGCACGAGGACAGGCCTTGTGGCACAGCGTTGTTCAGGCGCAGGGCTTCCTGGAAATCGCTGTAACCGACCACGTACAGGATCGGGGCGAAGGTTTCGTGGCAGACCACATCGCTCTGCTCCGGCATTTCGACGATGGCTGGCGACACGTAGTAGGCATTCGGGAACTTGTCTTCCAACTGACGCTCACCGCCAAACACCCGGCCGCCTTCACTCAAGGCCTGCTCCAGCGCGTCCTGCATGTTTTCGAAGCTTTGTTTGTCAATCAACGGGCCGACCAGATTGCCTTCCAGCGGATGGCCGATACGCACTTTCGAGTACGCGGCTTTCAGGCGGGTGACGATTTCTTCTTTCACCGACTCATGGGCGATCAATCGACGCAGGGTGGTGCAGCGCTGACCGGCGGTGCCGACAGCGCTGAACAGGATCGCGCGAACGGCCATGTCCAGGTCGGCGCTCGGGCCGAGGATCATTGCGTTGTTGCCGCCCAGTTCCAGAATGCTGCGGGCGAAACGTGCGGCGATTTTCGGCGCCACTTCGCGGCCCATGCGGGTGCTGCCGGTTGCGCTGACCAGCGCGACACGCGGATCATCGACCAGGGCTTCGCCGGCATCGCGACCGCCAATAATCACCTGGCTCAGGTGCGGTGGCGCGTCGCTGAAATTCTTCAGTACGCGATCGAACAGCGCCTGGCAGGCCAGTGCGGTCAGTGGAGTTTTTTCCGACGGTTTCCAGATCACCGGGTTGCCGCAGACCAGCGCCAGCGTGGCGTTCCAGGCCCAGACTGCGACCGGGAAGTTGAACGCACTGATCACGCCGACGACGCCCAGCGGATGCCAGGTTTCGCGCATGTGGTGGCCAGGACGCTCGGAGGCGATGGTCAAGCCGTACAACTGGCGCGACAGACCGACGGCGAAGTCGCAGATGTCGATCATTTCCTGAACTTCACCCAGGCCTTCCTGGGTGATCTTGCCAGCCTCCCAGGACACCAGCTCGCCGAGGTCGGCCTTGTATTCACGCAGGATGTCACCCAGTTGCCGCACCAGCTCGCCGCGACGCGGTGCCGGAACCTTGCGCCACAGTTCGAACGCATGATCTGCGCGACTGATGTGCTGCTCGACTTCAGCAGCGCCTTCCCAGTTCACGGCAGCGATCCTGCTGCCATCGATCGGCGAGTGCACCGGCACTTTGCCGTTCTGGTACAGGGCCGGGTTCACACCTAGACGATCAAGCAATGCGGCAACCATGGGTCACTCCTCAAGCAAAAGACAGAACATGTGCAGCCGGAAATCCACGGCTGATCAGACCTGTAGTTTTAGCTGCCCGGAGGTTACTCAACAAACGACCTTTAAGAGAGATATCATTCCGTTTATTCATGCTGTGCATTGCTGGCAATAAGAAACAAGAACCAAGGACCGCCCATGCTGAATAAACGCTACTTGCCATCGATCGCTGCGTTGCAGTGCTTCGAGGCCGTCACCCGGCACTTGAGCTTCACCCGGGCCGCCGAAGAGTTGAACCTGACCCAAAGCGCCGTGAGCAAACAGGTTGCGCAACTCGAAGAGCTGTTGCAGCACCTGCTGTTTCGCCGGGTGCGCCGCCGCCTGCAGATGACGCCGGCGGGCGACCTGTACCTGGTTGAGGTACGAAAAATCCTCACGCAGGTCGAGATGTCGACCCATTACCTGCGCTCCTACGGCGGCGAAACAGAAGTCCTGCGGGTTTCGACGCCACCCACCTTTGGCGCGCGCTGGCTGGTGCCGCGCCTGAAAGGCTGGCGCCTGCGGCACCCGTCGATCCACTTGGACCTGTGCAGCGAACAGGAAGCCGACGACCTGTTGCAAGGTCGCAGCGATCTGGCGTTCTATTTCGGCCAGGGTTCACGACCGGGCACCGAATGCCTGAAGCTGTTCGGCGAAGAGCTTGTTCCTGTATGTGCCCCGGGCAGCTTGCCTGCCCAACCGTTCACCGATCCGACGCAACTGTCCGATCTGGTACTGCTGCAAAACGCCTCCCGCCCCCAGGCCTGGCACGACTGGTTCGAGCATCAGGGCTACCACACCGAGCACAGCTACCACGGCCCGCGTTTCGAAACCTTTTACATGTGCATCCGCGCCGCCCAGGTTGGCTGCGGCGTGGCGTTGTTACCACGGTTTCTGGTGGAAGAGGAACTGGCTGACGGCAAGCTGGTCATTCCCTGGCAGCATGCAATGCCCAGCACCGATGCCTATTACCTTGCGTACCCGGAGCATTCCGCGGAAGTGCCCAAGGTGCGGGACTTCGTGAAGTGGATGCTGGAGCAGATCGATAGCCCGGATGCGGTGCAACATTAGGCCCCCTGCACAATCCCTGTGGGAGCGAGCTTGCTCGCGATGGCGTCATCACATTCAATGCTTCAATTGACTGTCAGTCCGCTATCGCGAGCAAGCTCGCTCCCACAGGGATCCGCCGCGTTCCAAGAAATCGCTGGCATTCCTTGCTACTGATATGCGCCACTAGCGCCATTGATCAATACCGCTGCAACGCTGGAGATTCCCGTTATGAGCGAGAGTGTGTTTGCCGATCGCATCGTGCAGAACCTGCTCGACACCGACTTCTACAAACTGACGATGATGCAGGCGGTGCTGCACAACTACCCGAACGTCGAAGTCGAATGGGAGTTTCGTTGCCGTAATGGTGAGGACTTGCGCCCGTACCTGGCGGAAATCCGTTTCCAGATCGAGCGCCTGGCCGAACTGAGCCTGAGTGCCGATCAATTGAGCTTCCTGGAACGCATCAGCTTCCTGAAGCCGGATTTCCTGCGTTTTCTCGGGTTGTTCCGCTTCAACCTGCGCTACATCCACACTGGCCTCGAAAACGGCGAACTGTTTATCCGCCTGCGGGGCCCCTGGCTGCATGTGATCCTGTTCGAAGTGCCGCTGCTGGCGCTGGTCAGCGAGGTGCGCAACCGCTATCGCTACCGCGAAATCGTACTGGAGCAGGCCCGCGAGCAGCTCTACCGCAAGTTCGACTGGCTGAGTGCCAACGCCAGCAGTGATGAATTGTCCGAATTGCAGGTGGCCGATTTCGGCACGCGCCGTCGCTTCTCGTATCGGGTGCAGGAAGAAGTGGTGAATGTGCTCAAGCACGATTTCCCCGGACGCTTCGTCGGCACCAGCAACGTGCACCTGTCCCGGGAGCTGGACATGAAACCGCTGGGCACCATGGCCCACGAGTGGATCATGGCGCACCAGCAACTCGGCCCGCGGCTGATCGACAGCCAGATCGCCGCACTCGATTGCTGGGTCCGCGAATACCGTGGCCTGCTGGGGATTGCCCTGACCGACTGCATCACCATTGATGCCTTCCTAGGCGATTTCGATCTGTTTTTCGCCAAGCTTTTCGACGGTTTACGCCACGACTCGGGCGATCCGGTGGTTTGGGCGGAAAAAGCCATCGCCCACTATCACAAGCTCGGCATCGACCCGATGAGCAAGACACTGACGTTCTCCGACAGTCTGACCCTGCCCAAGTCCCTGGAGATATTCCGGGCGCTGCGCGGTCGGATCAATGTCAGCTTCGGCATCGGCACCAACCTGACCTGTGATATTCCGGGTGTCGAACCGATGAGCATCGTGCTTAAAATGGCCGCCTGCAACGGCCAGCCGGTGGCGAAGATCTCCGACGAGCCAGGCAAGACACACTGCAAAGACCCGAATTTCGTCGCTTACCTGCGACACGTTTTCCAGGTTCCTGCCGCCCTTTCAAGTACATCAAGCAAGGAGTGAATTCATGCAAGCCGTACAGCGTGAGATTGCTGAACAGCTCAAGGTCCAGCCGCCATTCGCCGACGAAGCCGCCCTTGAGGCCGAAGTCGCCCGGCGGGTGACCTTCATTCAGGACTGCCTGGTCAATTCCGGGCTCAAGACCCTGGTGCTGGGCATCAGTGGCGGGGTCGACTCCCTGACCGCCGGTCTGTTGGCCCAACAGGCCGTCCGTGAACTGCGCCAGCGCAGTGGTGATGCCGCCTACAAATTCATCGCCGTGCGCCTGCCCTACGAAACCCAGTTCGATGAGCACGACGCCCAGGCTTCGGTGGATTTCATCAAGCCGGACGAACGCCACACCGTGAACATCGGCCCGGCGGTCAAAGCCCTGGCCAATGAAGTGGCGGCCTTCGAAGGCAAACATGCGGTGTCGGTGGACTTCGTGCTCGGCAACACCAAGGCGCGCATGCGCATGGTCGCCCAGTACACCATCGCCGGCGCAACCCATGGCCTGGTGATCGGCACCGATCACGCGGCGGAAGCGGTGATGGGCTTCTTCACCAAGTTCGGTGACGGCGCCTGCGACCTGGCACCGCTCAGCGGCCTGGTGAAGAACCAGGTGCGGGCGATTGCCCGCAGCTTCGGTGCGCCGGAGTCGCTGGTGGAGAAAGTCCCGACCGCCGACCTTGAGGACCTGTCGCCCGGCAAACCGGACGAAGCTTCCCACGGCGTGACCTACGCCGAGATCGACGCCTTCCTGCATGGCAACCCGGTGCGTGAAGTGGCGTTCAGGATCATTGTTGATACGTACAACAAGACCCAGCACAAGCGGGTGATGCCGTTCGCGCCTTGAGGCGTGAGTGAATGAAAAAGCCCGCTGAGGAGTGATCCTCAGCGGGCTTTTTCTTTGGCCAACACATTTATTGATGCAGATGGCCCATTCGCGAGCAGGCTCACTCCTACAAGGACAGCGCAGTACCTGTAGGAGCGAGCCTGCTCGCGATGAACGATAACGCCGTGGACAGTCTTACTTCAGGGTCACGGTGCCTTTCATCATCGAGATGTGGCCCGGGAACGAGCAGAAGAAACCATACTTTTCAGCGGCATTCAGCTTGGACACATCGAAGGTCACCGAGTCTGTCTCTCCAGCGCCGATGATCTTGGTGTGAGCGATGATGCGAGCATCGCCTTCTTTCAGGTAGTTCTTGTCGATGCCGGCGCTCAGGCCGTCGGTGGCGATCGGCTGCATGTCGGCTTCTTTACTCAGCACCCAGTTATGGCCCATGACGTTCTTCGGCAAGCTGCCGGAGTGCTTGAGTTCTACGGTAAACGTCTTGCAGCTCTTGTCGATTTCAATGGCCTTCGTGTCGAAAGACATCTGGTCGGTGGAGTCGACAGTGACTTTGCACTCTGCAGCCATCAATTGGCTGCTGGCCAGTGTCAACAGGGATACCGCAACAAGTTTGGCAAACATGGTGAATCTCCAAGGCAGGGTTAACGAAATCGCGAATGAACAGAAGACTGCCTGAAAACTTCGCAAGTTCATATGACTTGAATCAAAAATTGTATACAACTTTCGGGCTATGACACCGATGCGAAATTTCTACCGGCCAAGTGTCTGGTCCGGGCCTATCATCAGGCCGTCCCCCTTCAAATGGAACGCCTGTCATGTCGATCAACAGCCTGTTGTGCAGTTTGCTCGCCGCCTACGCCTGCGGCGCCAGCGGTACGTACGAAACTCCAGAACTCGAAGTCTAGCCCTTGGAGTGCCGTGCGCCTGCCTTTACTCTGTGATCCTGATCGACCATGGAGCAAGGCATGTCTTTAACATCCGTTTGTGTGTTTTGTGGTGCCAGCACCGGCACCAACCCGGCTTACCGCGAAGCAGCCGTGGCCCTTGGCCGGGCGTTGGCCGAACGCAAGCTGACCCTCGTTTATGGCGGCGGCGCCGTGGGCTTGATGGGCATCGTCGCTGATGCGGCCCTGGCGGCCGGTGGTGAAGTGATCGGCATCATCCCGCAAAGCCTCAAGGACAAGGAAATCGGCCACAGCGGCCTGACTCGCCTGGAAGTCGTCGATGGCATGCACGCGCGCAAGGCGCGGATGGCCGAGCTCAGCGATGCCTTTATCGCACTGCCCGGTGGCCTTGGCACCCTGGAAGAGCTGTTCGAAGTCTGGACCTGGGGCCAGCTCGGCTACCACGGCAAACCGCTGGGTTTGCTGGAAGTGAACGGTTTCTACAGCAAATTGACGTCTTTTCTCGATCACATCGTCGGCGAAGGCTTCGTTCGCGAGCAGCACCGTGACATGCTGCAAGTGAGYGAATCACCGCAAACCCTGCTCGATGCCCTGGATGCCTGGCAACCGTCCATAGCGCCAAAATGGGCCGAGCAAAAACCCAGCTAACGGCTTGGCACCGATACAAGGCAGAATATGCGCCGCTCAACCTCACCTTCGACCCCAGAGGATCGCCCATGGCCAAACCCAATTATTCCTTCGCCAAACGTCAGAGAGACTTGGCCAAGGAGCAGAAGAAAGAGGAAAAGCTTCAGCGCAAGAAAGCTACAGCTGAAGAAGCGGCACTGAACCCTGAGGGTGAAGTGGCGGCAGAAGACGATGTTGATGCACCAAAAGACTCGGCGCCCGACGCCTGAGAACCTCCGGGCCGGTTGATCTGATCAGGCCCACAGGATCTGTGTCCAGGGTTGGCAGCTTTGCTGCCGACCCTCACAGGCCAGTCGAATGACTCCAAAACACCGCAATTCCCTGTGGGAGCGAGCTTGCTCGCGATAGCGTCCCTGCATCCAACATTTCTTTGACTGCCAGTCCGTTATCGCGAGCAAGCTCGCTCCCACATTTTGATCCCTGTTACTCCAGTGGCATCACCGTTACCCGAACTTCCGGATCGTGATTACCCCCACCCAGAATCACCCCCCGCAACGGCGACACATCGGAAAAATCCCGGCCCCAGGCCAGGGTGATGTGCTCCAGTGCCGGTTGCACATTGTTGGTCGGATCGAAATCCACCCACCCCAGCACCGGGCAAAACACCGAAACCCAGGCGTGGGATGCATCAGCACCAATCAACCGTGGCTGCCCCGGCGGTGGCTGGGTCAGCAGGTAGCCGCTGATATAGCGCGCCGCCAACCCTCGGGAACGCACGCAAGCGAGCATCAGGTGAGCAAAGTCCTGGCAGACCCCGCGCCGACGCTCCAGCACTTCCACCAGCGGCGTCGCCACCTGGGTCGCATCGGCATCGAAGGTGAACTCGCTGAAGATTTTCTCCATCAGCGCCTGCACGCCGAGCAGTAACGGTCGACCGGGCGGAAAACAGCTTTGCGAGAACTCGACAAAGTTTCTCTTCAAATGCACATACGGCGATTCAAACCGGTATCGGCAGGCTTCGAGCAATTCGGGCGACAGCGGTTGGCTGCTGTAGGTCAGCGCGCTTCGAGTGTTTTCCCACGCCGCAGACCGATTGAGGTCCAGCACAGGCCGGGGCAACACTTCGATCGTGAGGCTGGCGTTGACCAGCAATTCATCGTGGGGACGCTCGAACGCCAGCCGGGTCAGCGGATTGCCGAATACATCCTGCTCATCGCGACGCGAAGTTGGCAACGGACTGATCTGTAATTGCTGGTCGGTGCAGCGTTGCCAGGCACAAGGCCGCGGCCACAAATGCGCCAGTTGCTGGGCCAGGGACACCGGACTGTCATAGTGATAATGGGTGTCGTGGAAAATCTGGTAGTGAGCACTCATCAGACGGACACCGTGCGCTGGCTGACATCGTCGACATGGGCGAAATGCCGCAGCGCCAGACGATCGGAAACTTGCCCGCTAGCGTCGGCGATCTCCTGCAGCAGCGCGGCCAGCCCCTCGATGGCGGCGCGAACACTCGCGTCGCCGAACAGCGGGTTTTCCAGGCAGCCCAGATCGAATCGTGCCAGACGCTCTACCAATTGCGGCAGCGCTGCTTCACGCGGTACGCCAAAGTCATCATTGAGCCGTTTGAGGGTGCGGGTCACCAGTTTCAACTGGAACAACACGGCGTGAGGGTTCTGCTCGTCGAGCAACAACAGGTCGAGCACCGGGATCAGCTGCGCCACCGCCAGGTATCGAGAACGGTAGGTGATGCTGCTGTTGCCCAGTTCCAGCAGCCATTCCAGCCCGGCCTGGTCGAAAGCCCCGGCGCCCCGAAGGAACGCCGCCAGGCTGCCGCTGAGAAATTGCAGGCGCTCGATCCGCCGGCCAATCATCAGGAAACGCCAGCCTTCGTCCCGGGTCATGTCGTCCAGGGCAAAGCCGGACAGCGCCGCCAGGGACATCACCAGACGGTTGAGGAAATCCAGCAACTCACCGAAATCCGGCTCTTCGGTCTCCAGCTCCATGGCTTCACGCTGCAACTCCACCAATGCCTGCCAGTTTTCCCGCGAGAGTTTACCGCGCACCTGTGAAGCAGCCCACTGCAAGCGTTGCAGGTTGGAACGCAGGCTGAACGGCCAGTCATCGCCGAGCAGCGCCGCCAACAGGCGCTCCGGCAATTCGCCCTCCTCGGGCAACAGCATCAGTCGTTCGCCGAGGTCCACCGCTGCCTGCAGGGCTTGCGGGTCGTCGCCATCGACATAGCGCGCCAGCATGATGCGCAGCAAACGGGCGCTGTCGTCGCAACGCTCGCAGTAACGGCCAAACCAGAACAGGTTTTCTACCACCCGCGACGGCAGGTATGGATCGCGCCGCACCAGGTCATGCACGCCAATATTGCGCTGGGCCTTCCATTGTTCGCCGCTGGGCGCACGATCGCCCAGCACCCAGGTGTCTTTACTGGCGCCGCCGCGCTGCATCGACACCACTTCGGCATCGGCTTGCGCGGCGACCCGGGTCAAGCCACCGGGCAGCACCCGGTAACCCTCGTGGCTGGCCACCGCATACACGCGCATGCCGATGGCACGGGGCTGCAGTTGACCGTCTTCGGCTTGCCAGATCGGCGCCTGGGACAATTGCGCAAGTTCTTGCGCCACATAAGCGTAAGGCCGTGCCTGCATACGCTCGGCGAGTTCCTGGCGCTGTTTTTCACCCAAATCACGGCCAAATACCGGTGCAAAGCTTTGGGACGGAAACGCCGGTTTGATCAGCAACTCCGGCAGTTTTTCCAGGGCCTGGGCCAATACCGACGCTTCGCCGCACCACCAAGTGGCGATGGACGGCAGGATCAGCTCTTCGCCGAACAGGAATTGATTGATCTTCGGCAGAAACCCCAACAACCCCGGCGATTCCAGCACACCACTGCCCAGGGCGTTGGCCACCAGCACCCGCCCCTGCCGCACCGCTTCCAGCAGGCCCGGCACGCCGAGGGCTGAGTCGGTGCGCAGCTCCAGCGGGTCGCAGAAATCATCGTCGAGCCGGCGCATGATCGCGTGAACCCGGCGCAGACCACTCAGGGTCTTCAGGTAGACCGTCGCATCGCGCACCGTGAGGTCGCCGCCCTCCACCAGTGGGTAGCCGAGCTGGCGAGCGAGGTACAAATGTTCAAAATAGCTTTCGTTGAAACGCCCTGGCGTCAGCAGCACCACCAACGGTGCGTCCCCGTCGTTCGGGGCCTGACGAGCGAGGGTTTCCTGCAAGGTGCGAAAGAACCCGGCCAGGTGCTGCACTTTCAGGTCGCGGTACAGCTCGGGAAAGGCCCGGGACACAATCGTGCGGTTTTCCAGCGCATACCCGGCTCCCGAAGGCGCCTGGGTACGATCCGCCGTCACCCACCAGCGGCCATCGGATGTGCGCGCCAGATCCACGGCATACAGATGCAGAAAGGCCCCATCAGGCGGGCTGATGCCCTGACAGGGCCAAAGGAAGTTGTTGTGACCGAACACCAGCTCGGCGGGCAAAAGACCTTCGGCAATCAGCCGTTGCGGACCGTAAAGATCAGCCAGCACGGCATTGAGCAATCGCGCCCGCTGAGCGATGCCGGCCGATAACTGTTGCCACTCATCAGCCGCGATGACATGGGGCAGCAGGTCCAGTTCCCACGGCCGGTCCGCGCCTTTGGGATCGGCATAAACGTTATAGGTAACGCCGTTCTCCTGGATTTGCCGGGTCAGCAGGGCCTGACGCTGCACCAGTTGCGCCGGCGTGCTGCGTTGCAACTGCTCGAACAGTCGGCGCCAGTGCGGGCGCACGGTCCCGGTGTCATCGAGCAGTTCGTGATAGGTGCCCGCCGTCAGCGGGTAGCGGTCTAGCAGGTCAGGCATGGAAAGCTCGGCAGACAGCAATGAACGGTCAGACTAACGCAGGCTCGTGACGCCCGGATATACGAAAAATCCGAGCGTCGCGTACGGTTTAGAAACGTCGTAAATCGAGCGTCATCGGCAGCTCGTCGCTAATTTCCAGATTGGGCATAGGAAGTTTCCCTGGCGTGTGTCCGATGCGGAAGAAGCGCGCCATTCGCCGGCTCTCCGCTTCATTGGCGTTCACCGGCAAGCTGTCGTAGTTGCGCCCGCCCGGATGGGCGACGTGATACTGGCAACCGCCCAGCGAGCGCTGCATCCAGGTGTCGAGCAGGTCGAACACCAGCGGCGCGTGGACCGGGATGGTCGGTTGCAGACAGTTGGCCGGTTGCCAGGCACGAAATCTCACCCCCGCGACGAATTCGCCTACACGCCCGGTGGGCTGCAATGGCACCGGAATGCCGTTGCAGGTCAGCAGATAACGCTGGGGCGGCAAGCCGCTGAGCTTGACCTGCAAACGCTCCAGTGACGAATCCACGTAACGCACCGTGCCGCCCATGGCGCCCTCTTCGCCCAACACGTGCCAAGGCTCGAGCGCCTGGCGCAACTCCAGTGCAATGCCACTGACGGCGTAGTCGCCAACCTTGGGAAATCGGAACTCCAGATGCGCGGCGAACCATTCGGCCCGCACCGGATAACCGGCGGCGTTGAGGTCAACGATGACATCGGCGAAATCTTGCTCGATAAAGTGCGGCAACAGAAAGCGATCGTGCAGCTCCGTGCCCCAGCGCGCCAGCTTCGGCGGCGCATAGGGCTCGCGCCAGAACCGCGCGACCAGCGCCCGCAGCAACAATTGTTGCGCCAGGCTCATGCGGGCATGGGGCGGCATCTCGAACGCACGCAGTTCCAGCAATCCGAGGCGCCCGGTGGCACCGTCCGGCGAATAGAGTTTGTCGATGCAGAACTCGGCGCGATGAGTGTTGCCCGTCACATCGATCAGCAGATTACGCAGCAATCGATCCACCAGCCATGGCGGGCATTCCTCACCCGCTTCAGGCATTTGTGCGAAAGCAATTTCCAGTTCGTACAAGGCATCGTTGCGTGCTTCATCGACGCGCGGCGCCTGGGACGTCGGGCCGATGAACAATCCGGAAAACAGGTAGGACAGCGACGGATGGTTGTGCCAGTAGCTGATCAGGCTGCGCAGCAGATCCGGGCGACGCAGAAACGGTGAGTCCCCCGGGGTCGCGCCACCCAGCACGAAATGGTTACCGCCACCCGTACCGGTATGCCGGCCGTCGATCATGAATTTCTCGGTGGTCAGTCGGGTCTGGCGCGCTTCTTCGTAGAGAAATTCGGTGCGCTCGACCAATTCATCCCAGGTCGCAGACGGCTGCACATTGACCTCGATCACCCCCGGATCCGGGGTGATGCGAAAGTTGCTCAGGCGTGGGTCGCTCGGCGGCTCGTAGCCCTCCAGCAACACCGGGCACATCAGCTCTTCGGCTGTGGCTTCGATGGCAGCGACCAGTTCGAGGTAATCCTCGACCCGCTCCAGCGGCGGCATGAACAAGTACAACCGGCCTTCCCGCGCCTCGGCACAGAAGGCGGTGCGGGTCAGCCAGTCGGCGGATTCATCGAGCTTCGGCGCGCGCTCTTGCACCTCGGCAGCTTCACTTTGATTTTGCAGTTGCGCGGTATCGGGCAACGACGGGAAGTCTTGATTCGGGTCTTGCGGATGGATGAACGGATATTCCGCCGCTGTCACCCACGGCTGCGACCCCAGCGGCAAGCGATAACCCAGCGGCGAGTCCCCCGGCACCAGACGGCAGTGCTCGTCGCGCAGATACCAGCGCCCGCTCTGCCACTGGTCGCCCTTGGCGGTGCGCGCCAGCGGCAGAACCTGGCCGATGACCTTGTCCAGCCCTTGGCTGAACACTTTGCGCAGGCGGGCCCGCTCCAGCGGATCCTCCAGACGCGAGTCTTCAGCGCTGACGTTTTGCGGCAACATCCCTTCGCGCCAGAGGTAATAGAAATTATCTTCGTAGGCCGCAAACACAAAGCGTGTCGGAATCTTCAGGCGTTCGGCGACGCTCGCCAGAAAACGCCCGGCCAGTGCGCCATCCGCGCCGTAGTCTTCCTGCTCATCGGCGATCAGCGCGCTGTTGTGCCAGATCGGCACGCCGTCACGGCGCCAATAGCAATTGAGCGACCAGCGCGGCAGTTGCTCGCCGGGGTACCACTTGCCCTGCCCGAAATGCACCAGCCCCTTGGGCGCGTAGTGTTTACGCATGCGCTGGAACAGTTCGGCGGACAACCGCCGTTTATCCGGCCCCAGTGCCGCGGTATTCCACTCGGCGCCGTCCGGATCATCGATGGACACAAAGGTCGGCTCGCCGCCCATGGTCAGGCGCACATCGCCTTCCAGCAGGTCGGCATCGATCTGCCGGCCCAAGGCTTGAATCGCCAGCCACTGGTCGTCGGTGTAGGGCTTGGTGACCCGCGGTGCTTCCCAAATCCGCTCCACGGACATTTCGTGGCTGAATTCGCACTCGCAGGGTTCCACCAGGCCACTGATCGGGGCCGCAGAAGACGGATCGGGACTACAGGCCAACGGAATATGCCCTTCACCGGCAAACAGCCCGGAAGTCGCATCCAGGCCGATCCAGCCGGCACCAGGCAAGTACACCTCGCACCAGGCATGCAGGTCGGTGAAATCCACGTCGGTGCCGGACGGACCGTCGAGACTTTTGACGTCGGCGGTCAGCTGGATCAGGTAACCCGATACGAAACGCGCCGCCAGCCCCAGGTTGCGCAGCAGTTGCACCAGCAACCAAGCGGAGTCGCGGCACGAACCGGAGGCTTGGTCGAGGGTGTGCTCAGGTGTTTGTACACCGGGCTCCATGCGGATCAGGTAGTCGATGTCTTCGCTCAGGCGCTGGTTGAGTGCGACGAGAAAATCCACGGCGGGCAACGGTGTGCGGTCGATGCCGTCCAGATAAGCCTTGAACTTCGGCGTCAGGGGCAAGGTTTCCAGGTACGGCGCCAGTTCCTTGCGCTCATCCGCGGCATAGGCGAAGGGGATCTTTTCCGCATAGGGCTCGAGGAAGAAGTCGAACGGATTGAAGATCGCCATTTCTGCCAGCAGATCGACCTCGATTCGCAATTCCTCGGTTTTCTCCGGGAACACCAGCCGCGCCAGGTAATTGCCCTGAGGGTCCTGCTGCCAGTTGATGAAATGCTGCTCGGGCGAGACTTTCAACGCATAGGACAGAATCCGCGTGCGGCTGTGAGCGGCGGGACGCAGGCGAACGATCTGCGGGCCGAGCTCAACAGCGCGGTCATAGCGGTAATGCGTGACGTGGTGCAATGCGACATGAATCGACACGGCGTGCCTCCTGCGAGCCTTGAGCGTATGGGAAAGCGGGCAAGACTTATGCCATCCAGCAATGCTGGCGCTTTCTTCGGTTGCCTGAGGCAGTACAGCACCAAAATCGGGCGATGCAGGAAAATGGTTTGACGCAGGTGCACATAAATGTGGCGATCAGACAGAAATTGGTTGGCAGTTCCGGCCTCTTCGCGGGCAAGCCCGCTCCTACAAAGGCTCGTCCAGGCCCTGAATGCAAAACGCCAACCCGAAGGTTGGCGTTCTGTTCAGCTCAAGCGAGGCTTAGCGCGGTACGACCGGCTTGCGGGTCGGTTTGGGGCCCTTGCCCTTGGCCGCGTCCTTGCGCTCCTTGGCCGCCTGCTGGTTGCGGGCGAATGCCGCCGCCTTGGCCTGTTCACGCTTGTCCCACGGATTACCGCCATCGCTGGCGCGTGGTGGCAGGCCGGTGTGCTGGGTGAGGATCTTGGTGGTCTTTTCCCCTGCAACCTTGTGGCTGCCAGCTGGCGTCGAGTTCTTGCGACGGGCGCTCTGGTAGCTGTCGGTGGACGGCTGGTGCAGCGGGATCAACTGGTTCTTGCCCGGCCCGATCAGGTCGGCACGACCCATGCGGGTCAACGCTTCACGCAGCATTGGCCAGCCTTTCGGGTCGTGATAACGCAAGAACGCCTTGTGCAGACGACGCTGCTCTTCGCTCTTGACGATGGTCACTGCGTCACTCTTGTAGGTGACCTTGCGCAGCGGGTTCTTGCCCGAGTGGTACATCGCGGTGGCGGTGGCCATCGGCGACGGGTAGAACGCCTGTACCTGGTCGGCACGGAAGCCATTGCCCTTGAGCCACAGGGCCAGGTTCATCATGTCTTCATCGGTGGTGCCCGGGTGGGCGGCGATGAAGTACGGAATCAGGTACTGCTCCTTGCCCGCTTCCTTGGAGTACTTCTCGAACATGCGCTTGAACTTGTCATAGCTGCCGATGCCCGGTTTCATCATCTGGTTGAGCGGGCCTTCCTCGGTGTGTTCCGGGGCGATCTTCAGGTAACCACCGACGTGGTGGGTCACCAGCTCCTTGACGTATTCCGGCGATTCGACCGCCAGGTCATAACGCAGGCCGGAAGCGATCAGGATCTTCTTCACACCCGGCAACTCGCGCGCACTGCGGTACAACTGGATCAGTGCCGAGTGGTCGGTGTTCAGGTTCGGGCAGATGCCTGGGAACACGCACGATGGCTTGCGGCACGCGGATTCGATTTCCGGGCTCTTGCAGGCAATGCGGTACATGTTCGCGGTCGGCCCGCCAAGGTCGGAGATCACGCCGGTAAAACCCGGGACCTTGTCACGAATCTCTTCGATTTCTCGAATGATCGACTCGTGGGAACGGTTCTGAATGATTCGGCCTTCGTGCTCGGTGATCGAACAGAAGGTGCAGCCGCCGAAGCAGCCACGCATGATGTTCACCGAGAAACGGATCATGTCGTAGGCCGGGATTTTCTCCTTGCCGTACGCCGGGTGCGGAATGCGCGCGTAAGGCATACCGAACACGTAGTCCATTTCTTCGGTGGTCATCGGAATCGGTGGCGGGTTGAACCAGACGTCCACTTCACCGTGCTTCTGCACCAGGGCGCGGGCGTTGCCCGGGTTGGTTTCCAGGTGCAGCACGCGGTTGGCGTGTGCGTAGAGCACCGCATCGTTGCGGACTTTTTCCACCGACGGCAGACGTATCACGGTCTTGTCGCGGGTCATGCGCGGGCTGGCCAGGATCTGCACGACCTTGGCTTCCTGCGGATCCTCGACCGGACCTTTTTCCTGCTCGATGGCGCAGGCCTGGGTGTCCTGGGTGTTGACGTACGGGTTGATGATCTTGTCGATCTTGCCCGGACGGTCGATGCGCGTGGAATCGACTTCGTACCAGCCTTGTGGCGTGTCACGACGGATGAACGCGGTACCGCGCACGTCGGTGATGTCTTCGATCTTGTGACCATAGGACAAACGCTGGGCGACTTCGACGATGGCTCGCTCGGCGTTGCCGTAAAGCAGGATGTCGGCGCTGGCATCGATCAGGATCGAGTTGCGCACACGGTCCTGCCAGTAGTCGTAGTGGGCGATACGGCGCAGGGAAGCTTCGATGCCGCCGAGCACGATCGGCACGTGTTTGTAGGCTTCCTTGCAGCGCTGGCTGTAGACCAGGCTGGCGCGGTCAGGACGCTTGCCCGCCAGGCCACCCGGCGTGTAGGCGTCGTCGGAACGAATCTTCTTGTCCGCGGTGTAGCGGTTGATCATCGAGTCCATGTTGCCGGCCGCAACACCGAAGAACAGGTTCGGCTCACCGAGCTTCATGAAGTCGTCTTTGGACTGCCAGTTCGGCTGGGCAATGATCCCGACGCGGAAGCCCTGGGACTCCAGCAGCCGGCCGATAATCGCCATGCCGAACGACGGGTGATCGACGTAGGCATCACCGGTAACGATGATGATGTCGCAGGAATCCCAGCCGAGCTGATCCATCTCCTCCCTGCTCATGGGCAGGAACGGCGCTGGCCCGAAACATTCGGCCCAATATTTTGGATAGTCAAATAACGGCTTGGCTGCTTGCATGTCGATGACCGGTGTTGAGATGAAAAATCGCGGGCGCGGAATATAGCACAAAATTTGACCAATTCCGACAACAATGGTCGGTTTCTCTTCGATCCAACGCTCCCGCACACCTGACCCGGACGATACGCGCTTTACAGCTCCGTGAAGCGCAAAAACGGCAATGACGCCAACTGCCCCCATCATCATCCCGTTCATGGAAGCTGATGCGGCAACCGCTCAAGGATGAAAACCCATGTCACCCAAACCGCCACCCAAAGGCATAGTCACCGTCGATGTCCACCCCCATCCCAAGCCACCCTCGGACGGACACACCCCGTTGCCCGACACCCTGCCGCGTGTCGATTTCGGCTTGCCAGTCACGACGAATCCGCGAATCCCTCCCAAAGGGACCGGGACACCGGGAAATGTCGACCTCGATGCCATCACGCCAGCACCGCCCGTAACGGCCAGCGAGCTACCTTCCGTCCCGGTGCCTGCCCTCCCGTCGGCACCGCGTCCGCTGGAGCATTATTGGCTCGCCTCGGCGGCTCAGCTTCCCGCGCCCGACGCCCTGGGTTTCAGAACGTTCAAGGGACGCCAGTATGTCGATGTGCCGGGTGGTGGCATCGTGCATATCACTGCAGATCCGGACACCGGCCTGTACCGGGCCAAGCTGCCGAGCGAACTGCAAGCGTCAGGCCCGGTGCTCGTGCGCGACCCCGAGAGCAACCTCTGGCATCGGGTGGACGACCTTGAGTCAACCACCTACCCATTGACCGCCACCCGCCTGGAGGCCTTTCGCACGAGACTGGACTTCACCGGCACGGAACCGGGCAGCGACGGACTGTATCGGCACGATGGCAAACTCTACGTGGTCATCGAAGACCGCGCCTATCAAGCCCTGCATGATCTTGAGGCCTCCTCGCCGCAGGCTCCGGTGATGCGCCTCGTCCGGGCAGAGGATCCCGTCGCCCTGGACGACCACAACCTGTATGTCGCGACGCGCCCGGGAAGGTCAGAGCCGATTGTTTTCGACAGGCAGAACGGCTGGTCGGGACTCATTATCACTGGCGCGGGCGGAATGCGTCGGACAACGCCAGACCGACCGACGCTGCTTCCTTTGGCTGATCTTTTGCGAGGTTTGCATACTCATGTCGAGACAATTGAACAGGCTATAGCGCATACGGACAGACTCCGCTCCGATGCGGGAGCAGCAGAAGGCACCGAAGGCGAAAAGAGCTTGATTGTCCTGCTCGAAGTCTCGCTACGTCGGCAACTGACGGCTTTGGAAAACTTCGTGAATTTCTACCTGAATAATCGAGATTCGCACCTCCGCCATAGAGGAAAGAATATTTACCTGGAGGAACTGCATGCTCATCAGAAGAAGAGAGTCGAACTTTATACCGATCTCCTGACGGTCAACCAACGGCGCAAACAATTGAATATCGAGTCCTATACTGATTTCTTCGAAGTCCACCGAGCGACGGCTACCTACTTGGCTAACAGATTGGCGATTATGCAAAAACGCCAGGATATTGCAGACGACATACTGAACAAATCGCGTACCTCGGCGAGCGAGTTGGCCGAACTCGGGTACTACCCTACAGAAATTCACGAATTCACAGCCTACTGGATCCAGGCAAAAAGTCTATTACTGACCGATGTTCCCGTCGACGGTAACTTCTTTCCCGTTAATCTCGCGTTCTCTTTTATCGAAACAACATTCGCATTCCGGGATATCGACAATATTCCGGAAAACGCACGCATTGCCGTATTGGGCAGCCTGATCGAGCAGTGCTCAGCGATTAGAGACTCCTATGAAAATCTGACGCTGCCACCCGGCCCAGCCCACATCAATTCCCAGCGAGAAATAGTCGATGCTGTCCAGGCCTTCGAACATATCCTTGAAAAACAGATAGGACGTTATCACCGAGACAGGGAAAGCACCTCGGCGTTACCAGCACAGGATCAACCGATTGATTTCGACTTTGTTCCCGTGCAAGCGAGAACCGGGCCGGCACCGATGCCCAGACGAATGTTTCGCGCCAAACACCACGGTGTCTACAAGATCAGTGTCGGTCAACCGCGTCGCACCGTGACCGGCGAAGAGCTGATTGATGTGATCGACACTAACCACTCGACAAAGGTCCTGCGAACCTACGAGCGCCGGGAGGGTGAATGGCGCCAAGTACAACCCGTGCAAAACCGTGCACTGCCCGAGCTGATGGCACGAGCCACCCGGCGGCTGGACCGGTTCGACGTGCACCTGAACAAAGCCAGGCGGGATGAACGGGCCAAACGCAACGCCACCAATATCGTCGAATTTCTCGGCGGCAAGGCCGAAGCGCTCGACAACCTGGCCCGACAGCTCGAACACGCTCCGAATCCAACCGGGGAGACTATCGACGGCCTCGTCCAGCGCCTGAGGCACGACAGTCAGCGTTTGCGTACCGAAGGCGAGGATATCCGCATCCGGCTTTACAAGGACAAAGCCTTTCTGAGTGCGGACCGTCTGGCGTATCTGATCAACGTGGGGCACATCAGCGCGGTCAGAACCCACAACCGAGTGGCCCGTGGCAAAGGTAAGGAAAAACACTTTCTCGACATCTACTCACTCAACGACAGCCATACCGGAGAGCCGTTGTGGCACGCTCATTTCCACTACGACAGGAAGGACAGCCCTGCACTGAACTTCACGGTCATGGGCGCTCATCTCAAAACCCTCGAGCAGAGCGGAACAGGTATTTCAGCCCAGCGCCGGGACGAACAGGCCGGTCGAGAGCACATCGCCATCTGGCGCCATACGATTGATGGCCGGACGGCGCAGCGGATTTTTGACCTGACTGCGTAAGGCTATTGCAATTGGCCGGCGGTGCGCGCCGGCCGATCGCTGTTGAATATATATGTACCGCTCTTCGCCGTGATTTTCCTGCTAAAAAAATCGCGAACCAATAGAGGCTCCACGAAACCGTCAATCAAAAAACCGGCAATGACGCCGAATGCCCCTTCAGCATCCC